>JBOHWJ010000469.1:0-9642 GCA_050736495.1 Binataceae bacterium (SeqCode)
CTTACAAGCCGGGGGTCGCTGGTTCGAAACCAGCACCGCCCACCAATAAAATCAGGCACGAAGGCGCGGCCCGGATAGCGGAAGCGGCCTTTCGGCACTTCTTCCGGAACGAGCTGCCGGGGCGCCACGTCAATGGTGCCCGACTCCGCCACGTTCCCGACGTGCCCGCGAAATTATGTTTCGCGAAGATGCGCATCATATCGCGCCGCGCGTGATGCGTCCCGAACGTCCCTCCTATTGACATCGCCAGAAAACGGAACCGGTGACACGCGGAGGATATTCCGCAGCCCAAAGCAGGAGCTGAATACTTTCTCGTAGGAAAGGGCCAGGAAGAGTTTGTTGCCCCTTTCAATTGCCGGCGGCAAGCACTGGATGTTTCTCGCAGCACGTTGCCTGCGAGGGTTCAGGAAGGGCGTGCAATACGTCGCGAAAGCGGACAGCGGACAGAACGCCGAGTCGAGTTCGTCGCGCGCCCAGGGATTCACGGAAGGCTAGATCGAGGACAAGAGCAGCCGACACTAGTTCGGACTCTTTTGAGAGTAGCCGGCTCATTTGCGTTTTGGATAGCCCTGAAGCTAGATTTCTTCGGTTCATAAGAGTGCCAATATAAAGCAGGATATGAAGAGAACAGCCAGGAAAGTTAGATACCTCGGCAAATCGCGCGAGATTGCGAACTTGAAAATGCCTCTGGGAGCCGAATGCTGCTATCCGCGCTCGTGGGCTGCTCTGCTTACCCTTGCATTGTTGGTTCTCTTGGCCGGGTGCGGCGGCGGCCGGCGGCGTGTCTCCTACGGAGACCTGGTCATGCGGCTTCGTCCGCGACGCTGCCCATGGCGGCGCGGATATGGGTGCCTGCTACGCTGGCAATAACACTTGCCAAGTGATCACCAAATCCGGCGCGGAGGCACCGGGCCGTATCTGTCGAGACTTGGGGGGCATCTTTGATCCGGGGAAGCCGTGCGTCAATCCGGTGCCCAACGACATCAAATTTACTGCGCTCAGTGGGCATTACGTATCGCCGCTTGTGATCAATAATGAGGATGGGTCGGTCGAGCAGGTGCCATTGACCGACCTTCGAGCGCGAACTTACCGCGGGACGCAAGTGGTGGACGCCGCGATCGCATGGATCAACCAGCAGCCGAAAGATCAGCCGTGGATGGCGAGCGTGATGTTTGCTACGGCTCACACACCGCTTATGCAGCCACCAAGTCAATTGCTGCCTTCGAGCGAAGCGGACACGAGCAATCTAGACTGCGCTGACTTGAAGGACCAGGGCGTCCTGTCGAACCAGATGGAAGAGGCGCTTGACAGGGAAGTCGGGCGACTTCTGGTGGCGACCGGGCTTGCCAGTCTCAATCCTAAGGGTCAGTTAATCTACAGCCCGAAAAATACGAACACCTACATTATCCTTGTCACCGACAATGGAAGCACAGGGACCGTGGTGAAGCCACCGTTCGATTCCAGCCGCGCGAAATCCACTGCTTATCAAACCGGCGTATGGGTTCCGGGGATCGTCGCGGGTCCCGCAGTGGTGTCGCCTGGCCGCAATGTGCTCGCCATGGTCAACATAGCGGACCTCTATCAGTTGTTCGGTGAGCTGGGCGGCATCAACGTGCATCAGAGCGTTCCACGGACCGTCGACGCTCAGTCGATGCTTCCGTATCTTACCAGCCCGAAGCATGCGAGCATCCGCAAAACGAACTTTACGGAGATCGGCACCAACCAGCATTCCAATGGCGCAATCAACGGGCCTTGCGTATACGGTGGCACCACTTGCACGCAGATCGCGCCCAGGGAAGACGTATGCGAGGACAACAATGGGGTATGGTGGGGCGCAGGCTCCAAGGTCCCCGGCGTCCCGTCGGGCGGGTTCAAGCTGTGCTGTGACGTGGCCGTCTGGCAGGCAGACAACGACTACACGCCGATGATTTCAACCATCTACCCGTACGATGCGGTCGCCATGCGCAACGATAGCTACAAGCTTGTAGTCAACAAGTACGAATCCTACGACGCCGCCACCAATGCTTGCGCCGCGACCACCAGCACGGAGTTCTATCAGATCAATGAGGACGTTCCGATACCTAAGCTCGATACGGCCGGCTCCAACCTGTTGGCGACAGGGACAAAGCTTACCCCCGAACAGCAGAAGAACTATGATTTCCTAACCCGGAAGCTTCAGACGCTGCTCGCGTCGCAGCCCGCCTGTCCAAGTGATATCAATCTCGATGGAGTCGTCAACCAGTCCGACGTTCAGCAATGGGCAATGTTGGCGCAGCTCTCAATGGGCAACTCCAGTTGGGCGGACATTAACCAGGACGGACTGACCAACAACGCCGACCTGGCCATAATCGAGCAAAACATGGGGCGCTGCTCCAAGTAGCGAAGATATCGGGCCGGGCTAAATCAAGCATTGCCGCTTGGCCTGCTCTGCGTTGTGGCGGCCACCACGGATTCGGCGTGAGAAATTCCCACCGTCGTGAAGCGGGACCAAGTGAACTCGCGTACTGTGCCACCCATGCCGTCTCCGCGCGGACTCGCGCCAAATCGCCGAATATTCCTATTTGTCTTCGCTGGATTGGCGATCGTGGCCGGCTCCGGAATAACTATTCGCGAACTCTCTCGTTCCGATCAAAAGAGCGCGTCCGTCACTCCACGCACGGCCGTGGAGCGACCGACTTTTGTCGGAGCTAAAACATGCGGTACATGCCACGTTCGGGAATTCAAAAGCTGGCAGGGGTCGCATCATCAACTCGCGATGCAGCTCGCCACGGACGCGACAGTTTTGGGCGACTTCGTCCGGGCGAAATTCACCGACGGCGATGTCACCTCCACTTTTTTTCGCGCCGGCGACAGGTTCATGGTTCGAACCGATGGGCCCGACGGCGCACCGCACGACTATCAGATCAAATACACGTTCGGCGTTTCACCGCTTCAGCAATACTTGATCGCGTTTCCCGGCGGACGGCTTCAGGCCTTCGGCATCGCGTGGGACAGCCGCCCGCATTCAGCCGGCGGCCAGCGCTGGTTCGCTCTTTATCCTGGCTCCGGCGGTCAACCATCCAGTCCACTACACTGGACCGCGCTCGATCAGACCTGGAACTACATGTGCGCGGACTGCCATTCGACCAATGTGCGCAAGAAATATGATCCTCGGACGCGCACCTATGCGACCACCTATGCGGAAATCGATGTCGGGTGTGAAGCCTGCCACGGCCCCGGGTCCGCTCACGTGGCCTGGGCCAAACACTCAAGCGATTATCGCAAACTCGACCCTGATCATGGTCTTACCATCGCGCTCGACGAAAGAAACGGCATTTCATGGCGGGTCGATTTGATAACCGGCCAGCCGCGACGGAGCAAGCCCCTCAACAACCATCGCGAAGCTGAGATGTGCGCGCGATGTCATTCACGCCGCGCGCAAATCCACGAAGACTACGTGCACGGCCAACCGCTGGGTGACGACTATCGCGTCGCACTGCTCGATCAAGGCCGCTATTTTCCCGATGGCCAAATCGAGGGCGAGGTTTACGAATACGGCTCATTCATTCAGAGCAGGATGTTCCACGCGGGCGTTACGTGCAGTGACTGTCACGATCCCCACAGTGCCAAGCTCCGCGCGCCCGGAAATCGGCTCTGTACGCGATGCCATCTTCGTGACAAGTACGACTCGCCCCGGCATTACTTCCATCCCGCCGGATCCGCTGGTTCACGATGTGTCGAATGTCATATGCCAGCAAGAACCTACATGCTTATCGATCGACGGCGCGATCACAGCATTCGTATTCCGCGCCCCGATCTTTCCGCCACCCTCGGCGCCCCTAACGCCTGCGGCAATTGCCACGTGAACAGGACTCCGCAGTGGGCCGCGGATTATGTGGCAAAGTGGTATGGCGGTGCGCGAATCGGCTTTCAACAATTTGGTCCAGCCCTGCAGGCCGGGCGACTGGGGGCACCCGGCGCGCAACGGGCGCTGGCTGAACTCATGTCCAATCCGGGCCAGCCCGCGATCGCGCGCGCCACGGCGCTGGCGATGCTCGCCGCCTTCAATGAGGTTTCGAATGTTAGTCTTGATCGGAACTCCCAAGACGCATCGCCTCTGGTCCGGCGAGCGGCCGCGGAGGCCCTTTCGACGGTGGCACCCGCAGCGAGCGCATCCACCATGCTCAGGTTGCTCAACGACCCTGTGCGCGCGGTGCGAATCGAGGCTGCCGTGTCACTCGATGAAGGTGCGACGCGCGGCTCCCTGCCGGATGATGTAACTCATGTGCTGGATCATGACTCAGCGGAATATCTCAGCACACAGACATTCAACACCGACCGGCCCGAAGGGCATCTGAATCTCGGACTCTTTTTCGCCAAAAAGGGAATGTTCGCGCGTGCCGAGACCGAGCTGAAGACCGCTCTGTCCATTGACCCGTCCTTCAGTCCTGCCGCAGTCAATTTGGCCGATCTTGATAGGGAGCTTGGCCGGGACGATGAAGCGGAGGTTGTACTACGGCGAGCACTGCTGCACACGCCTGACGATGCTTCCCTGCTGTATGCGCTTGGCCTTTTGAACGTTCGCAAAAAGCGCACTGCGCGCGCGCTTGACCTCTTTGCCGCCGCCGCACGTCTTGATCCGTCGAATCCGAGGTACGCATACGTTTACGCTATCGCGTTGAACGACGCCGGTGATACCAAGGCCGCGATCAACATCCTTGAGGGCTCTATCAGACTACATCCTTACGATCGTGATTCGCTCGCGGCACTTGTCAGCTTCTGTGATCGCACGGGTGACCAAGCCAAAGCGCGGAGGTATACACGCGTTCTGGATGAATTGACCACGAACTGACGTGTGTAAAAGCGTAGGGTGCTGCCAAGGCAAATGCACCGCGTAGATGAGATCGGCGGCAATCGTCGCGAGCGCAGCTACGCCGGAAAGATGACTACGCCGTCAGCCCCTTCCTAACGACGGCAAATCTTTCCGCTCTGTAGCCACTCCGCAGTGCCAAATCGCTGTGCCCAATTTTGTGCCCTGTGTGCCCGAAATTGTGCCCTATCCGAATGTCAAGTCATGTGACTCGGTAATCCTGCATCGCATCTTCGGATGATCTCGTAACCCCTTCTGCACCAAGGGTTTCGCTGCTTCGACCGTTGCCAAATGATCCTCAATCGCCTCAGCGTTTTCGGGCCGGAACACAGTTTGCACGCCGGGGGTCGCAGGTTCGCAACCTGCACCACCCATCAATAAAATCAGGGGTTTTTCCGGAGCGTAGGCCGCGAAGGCGATGCTCTCTACTTGCTGGCAACGCTGGTACTGGCCGTGGCCGATGAAGTCGAAGTTTCCTTCTCCGGTGGCGTCTTCGCTTCGAGATCGCGCAGGTAGATCACAACGTCCCAACGCTCTGGCTGCGACATCGAGTCGTTGTACGACGGCATCCAGATTCCGCCATTGCGAATATAGCCGTAGATGAAGCCGTCGGGGATATTGCGCACCACGTCTTTCATGAGGTCGAAGGGCGGATGTCGGAGCAGATGCGCGACCGGGCCATCGCCCTTGCCGTTATCGCCATGGCACGGCGCGCAATCCGTCAGATAGAGGAACTTGCCGTGTGACAACCGCTCGGGCGTCGGCTTATACGGATTGTGTAGCCTGACGGTCATCTGTTCGAGCGTCATCGGATGAAGCGCGGGCTCGAGACTTTCCCATGCGGCCGGCTGGCCATAATGGATGTTGTCGTGGATGCCGTTAACCGGCAAAGTCCCTTCGGGCATAACCCGGGGCGCAACCGCGAGCGGCTGCACAGTGGAGCCCCTGAACATGTCGATGCTCCACGGAAAACAGTAGGCGGGCGCGGCTCCGGCCAGAATCATGCCGGTGATTGCAAGCGCCGCAAGGGCCAACGCGCGCGGCATCGCGATGCGGACCAGGTGACTCGGCTTAGGCGAGAAGTTCACACTCCAACTCCTGGACATCCCTCGTTCTCGTTTCACAGCGAGGCCGGTGCGGCACTCGGCCACAGCGGCCCTTTGGTTCGTCATGACGGCATCCGCAGACTGCTGGTTAATCCACGGACAGCGCACAATAACGCGACGACGGCCGATTGATCAAACTCCCACGACCTTTTGGCCAGCCACGAAAAAGCCTTGACCGTGGCGGCTACTTCTTAACGACGATGTAGCCGTCCATGCCGTCTTTCTCGTGCGGTAGGCAGGTATACTTATAGGTGCCCGGCACCTTAAAAGTATAGTCGTAGGTCGCGTCCGGCTGCATGAACCCCGAATCGAACGGCTTGGCTCCAGGCGGCAACTTAACGTCACCCTTCTTCTGCGCTGAAGCGGGATCTGCCGTCACCGAATGGAGCGTTTTGGCGTCGTTAACCCATTCCACGGTCTGGCCGAGCTTGATGGTGGCCTTTTCGGGTAAATATTTAGGCGGCTTGTCCTGCATCTTGATAACAACCGCCGGAGCCGCCAGCGCCACCGAGGGGGGCAGCCCAACTGCGGCGGCGGTCATCAACCCAAGCGCCAGCGCGAGTGCGGTGCGCGTACACCAAAACGATTTGTGATTGTGAGGATCGGTCGAAGACGTGGTGTTCATAGCATGCCTGCTATTTTCTGGCTGGGAGGCGGTGTTTCGGCCCGCTCCTGACCATAAACAGTTACTCCTTTTCATCCGCACGGCGCTGCTCTGTACGAGTGTCGGGCCGTTAGCGCAGGTTATTCATCTACCTGCGACAGTTTAGCTTTTCTTTATTTAGCACGGCAACTCCATGAGGCTAAAGCTGCCGCCGAAGCGACGGCGAGACGGCACACTTCACAGTGCCGCCCCTTCGACTTCACGGGAAGACCGTCGCGCCAACGCGCTCCGGGTGGTTACACGGCGTGGCGGGACGCTCCCGACGCACTGGCCGCCGCGGCACTCTCTTTGGCGATGCGCGGGGTGACGCAGGCAAAGCTCGCCGCCGACGCTATCAGATTGATCGCCGCCGCCAACTCAAAGTCGAGCGTGTAGCTGCCTGAGATGTCGAACAGAAGGCCGCCGATGAGCGGACCGAAAAACAACCCGATCGTGACGATCAATCCGAGCCAGCCGAAGATCGTGCCGAAGCGTTTCAATCCCAACGTCTCCGCCAGCACCATTGGGATCAGGGCGACCGGCACGGCCCCGCTGAAGCCGAGCACGAACAGTCCGATCATCAGCAGCGCCACATGGTGCGCACCGAGCAGTATGATGATGCCGGCGGCGTTGAGTGCGAAGGCGATTCCGAGCGAATTCCTGCCGCCAATATGATCGCCGAAAAAACCAAATGTCGGTTTGCCGAGAGCGGCTATGCCTAAGGTTATACCGACCGCCAAGGCCGCAATCTGCTCCGTGTATCCGGCCCCGCGCAGGAATGTGACCAGGTGAATAAAGACGGCGCCGACGGCGAGCCCGAAAATCAACTGGCAAATGACCAGCATCCATAGCGCTCGCGTTTTGAGCGCTTCCCTAACCTCTAAGCCGGGCAGATGTTCCGCCGCCTCTTTGACGGTTTCCTGCACAGCGCTTGGCGGACGTGTTTGCACGATGAAAAGAAAGAGCGGCAGCGCGATCACCAGCACGGGTACCGCCAGTAGCAGATAGCCCATCCGCCAGCCGGTAAGCGTGAGGCCGGCGACCTGCCAGGTCCCGCTCGCGATAACCCAGCCCAGGAAAATCGTCATCACCATCCCGCCGGATTCCATCCCAGCGGTGCAGATCCCGAGCGCGGTGCCGCGGCGATCGCCGAACCAGTTGGCCACCACCAGCGAGGCCGGCAGCCAAGTCGAGGCGCCCAGTCCGACGCCAAGGATGATGTTCGCGATTACCAGCGCTTCGTAGCTATGCGACTGAGAGGCCGCAGCGAATCCGATCAAGGCGAGCACCGCACCGACGCTCATCACGATGCGCGCTTCGATGCGGTCGAGCAGCCATCCGGCGACCGGCGCGCTGAAGCCGTTGGCGAGGGCGAGCACGCTTGGAATCAGCGCGGTCTGCTCGTGGCTCCAGCCTTCGGATTTGATCAGCGCGGCAAGGAATACCGGCGAGGTATTGTAGCCGCCGCCCCACAGAAAGAAGAGCGAGATGAAAAGGCTAATCGCAATCAGCCAGCGTTGGCGCTCCTGCTTCGTCACGGGGCCCTCCGCATCTCACACGCCGGCCGGGCTGACGCTCAGCAGCCGCGTAATTCCGGCGGTTCAAAAACCGCGGGCCGTTGCGCCCGCTTCCGCGAATCGGCTCGTGCTGACAAACGTCGCCGTTCCTTCAGGATGGGACACCTCGCGTCATAGCGCGAGCCGCGCCAGTCCGCAACCGCAGGAAATCGCGGGCTCCAAACGTGAGTCCGCGTCCGCGAGCTGCCGCGACGCGGCGTGCGTCTCATCACAGTCGTGTGGGCGGGGCTGTCCGCGTAGTGCGCACGACATGCGAGGCGCCCGACAGACAAACGGGGCGCCGGATCCGAATGATCCCGCGCCCCGTTATTTCCTTGCGGCTATCGTACGCGGCGGCCGCCGCTCAGGCGGCGACGCTCTGCGGACTGCGGCTCGTAAACGTCAGCCCACGCGCGTCCGCATCAACCACGACGTGTGCGCCATCGCGGATCTCGCCTAGCAGTATCTTGCGTCCGAGCGCGGTTTCGAGTTCGCGCTGGATCATGCGCCGCAGCGGCCGCGCGCCATAGACCGGGTCGTAGCCATGCTCGGCGAAGTAGTCGCGCGCCTTGTCGGTCAGCTCGAGTTCGATCTTGCGCTCGTCGAGGCGTTTACGCAGCCGCCCGAGCTGAATATCGACGATCTCGCGCAACTGCTCCTTGCTCAGCGCATGAAACACGACGATCTCGTCGACGCGGTTCAGGAACTCCGGCCGGAATTGTTGGCGCAACGCGTCGAGGCATTGCTCCTTCATGCGCTCGTAGTTCTGGCCCTTGAACGACAGGATTATCTGGCTCGCGATATTCGAGGTCATGATGACGACGACGTTCTTGAAATCCACTGTGCGGCCATGGCCGTCGGTGAGGCGGCCGTCGTCGAGCAACTGCAGCAGCACGTTGAAAACGTCGGGGTGCGCCTTTTCGATTTCGTCGAACAGGATGACCGAATACGGACGCCGCCGCACCGCTTCGGTGAGCTGCCCGCCTTCGTCGTAGCCGACGTAGCCCGGGGGCGCACCGACCAGGCGTGAGACGGTGTGCTTCTCCATGTATTCGGACATATCGATGCGCACCATCGCGGCTTCGTCGTCGAACAGGAACTCCGCCAGTGCGCGCGCCAGCTCGGTCTTGCCGACGCCGGTTGGTCCCAGGAAGATGAACGAACCGATTGGGCGGTTGGGATCCTGCAGTCCGGCGCGCGCTCGGATGACCGCGTCGGCGACGGCGGAGACCGCCTCGTCCTGTCCGATGACGCGCTTGTGCAGATGCTCTTCGAGATGGGCGAGCTTCTCCACCTCGCCTTCCATCAGGCGCGACACCGGCACCCCGGTCCAGCGCGCGACCACCTCGGCGATATCCTCTTCGTCGACCTCTTCTTTGATCAGGCGGTTGCCGGAGGCGCCCTTCTCGACCGTCTTCTCGGCGGCGGCAAGGTCCTTCTCGAGGCCCGCGAGCTTGCCGTACTGAAGTTCGGCGACCTTGTTAAGGT
>JBOHWJ010000470.1:0-3826 GCA_050736495.1 Binataceae bacterium (SeqCode)
GTCTTCCGGTCCGGCGCTAATGCAATTCGAGCATCCCGGCCGCCACGCTACTCGAAGCGGCGCGGGCGACATGCCAAAATCACCAGGTTCGGCGCCCGCGCCGCGACCGTAAAAATTCGCGCGGCCGGAGCCGCCGGCGGATGAGGATGGCGCGCAAAAGCAAAATACGCGTGGGGGTGCTGTTCGGCGGCCGTTCGGGCGAGCATGAAATCTCGCTGCGCTCGGCGCTCACTGTGATGTCCGCGATGAGTCCGGATCGCTACGAAATCGTGCCGATCGGCATCGCCCGCGACGGTCGCTGGTCGCTGCAAAACGACGCCGTCGCGATGCTTGAGGCGACAACGCCCAAGCTGCGCGCGCTCGGTCGCGGCGGCTTCCCGGTAAGCCTGCCACCTCATCCCGAGGGCGGCGCGCTGATGCCGGCGCCATCGCTCAATGGGCGCAACGCGATCGCCGCGAAAGGCCGCATCGGCAAAATGCCGGGGCGGCTCGATGTTATTTTTCCGGTTCTCCACGGCACCTACGGCGAAGACGGCACGGTGCAGGGATTGCTCGATCTGACCGGCATTCCTTATGTCGGAGCGGGCGTGCTCGGCTCCGCGCTCGGGATGGACAAGGACGCGCAGAAGCGCCTCCTGCGCGACGCCGGTATCCCGGTCATCAAGTATTTCTCCCTGACCCGCGCCGATCATGAAGACCATCCGCGGCGAACGAATGAACTGGCGCGCAAGCTCGGTTACCCGGTGTTCGTAAAGCCCAATGCGCTCGGCTCTTCAATCGGGGTCAGCAGGGTCAAACGGCCCGCCGCGCTGGCGGCGGCGCTCACCGACGCCTTTCAGTATGACCGCCTGATCCTGATCGAAGCGTCATGCGCGGGGCGCGAGATCGAATGCGCGGTGCTGGGCAATGACCGCCCCGAAGCCTCGATTCCGGGCGAAGTCGTGGTCACGCGCGGCCACGAGTTCTACAGCTACGAATCCAAGTACGTCGACCCCGAAGGCGCCAACGTCCGGATTCCGGCTGACCTGCCACCGGCCATGATTAAGCGGATTCGCGAACTCTCGGTCGCCGCTTTCAAGGTGCTGGGTCTGCGCGGAATGGCGCGGGTTGATTTTCTCGCGCGCGCCGACTTGAGTGAGATCATCATCAATGAGGTCAACACCATTCCCGGCTTCACTTCGATCAGCATGTATCCCAAGCTGTGGGAGGCGACTGGGCTTGCGCTGCCGCGGCTGATTGACCGGCTCATCGAGCTTGCGCTCGAAGAGCATCGTGCGCGCGCCCGCCTGAAGTACACCTACCAACCCCGGCCCTGACGGCATTCGAGCGGCTATCGATGAAACGTTTGCTGATTGCGACCACCAATCCCGCGAAGCTGGCGGAATATCGACTGCTCCTGCGCGGCTTCGAGTTGGAGCCGCTGTCGCTGAAGGAAGTGGGAATCAGTGCCCGGGCGCCCGAGAGCGCCGAAACGTTTGCCGCCAATGCGCGGCTCAAGGCCGCCTTTTATTTCGTGCGCGCGGGTATCGCGACGCTCGCTGACGACGGCGGACTCGAGGTTGACGCGCTCGGCGGCGCGCCCGGCGTGATGTCGCATCGATGGCTCGGCGCGGCTGGCGAAGGTATTGCGGGCGACCGCGCGCTGGCCGAGGAAGTGGTGCGCCGCATGACCGCGGTGGCGCCGCCACGGCGTACGGCGCGGATTCGCGCGGCGGCCGCGCTGGTTTACACCGAAGATGGAATCGCGCGCGCGAGCGTTACCGAAGCCGCGCTCGAAGGCGTAATCGCTGAACGCTGTCATCCCACTATCCGGCCCGGCTTTCCCTATCGCGCGGTGCTCTACCTGCCCGAGCGCGGACGCTACCTGGCTGAACTGAGCGAGGAAGAAGAGGCGCGATTGAGCCAGCGCCACGCTCTCATCGAGATGCTCGCGGACGAGTTGCGCCGCCTCGCGGCGGCGGCCTGAACCAGCTACCGCACAACTCCGCAAGGACCTCTCGCATCATGCCTGTTGAGAAGCGGGAACGACAAAATACAAGTACTCCGCGGCGACTCGACGATCTCATGCTGATCGCGGCGAAAGCTCGGCCTTGACGCGCGTGCCGAAGGCCATCGCCGATTAATTCCTCGTTCCGATCAAGGATTATGAACATTTGCCAGCCGCCGCGCCGCTTCGAGCTTTGGCAATGAGGGCTCGAAACGCTGGAGGTCGGTCAGCACGCCGAGAAAGGGATCGCGCTTGAGACGCGTCATCCGGCGCGGCATTGTTTTGATATTGTACTTGACGGGCGCGAAGCTGGGCTTCAATTCGGTCCAATTTAGCGGCGCCGAGACCGGCGCTCCGGCGACCGGTCTTGCCGCATACGGAGCGGCGATGGTTTTGCCGTGGCCCAGTTGCAGATAATCGATATACGCGCGGCCCTTGCGCGCTGAGACTTCGCGAATCAACGTGGCGGCGCGGGGAATGCGCGCGGTCACGATCTGCGCGACCAGTTCCGCGTACATGCGCGCCTGCTCGTAAGTATATTCGGGCACCAAGCCCACCATCACGTGAATTCCCTTCTGGCCCGAGCTTTTTACGTAGGGACGCATGCCCGCGTCACGCAGCACGGCGCCGACCTCGCGTGCGACGACGACGGCCTGGCGGGTGGTGGTGCCCTTCGGATCGATATCGAACAGCAGCCAGTCGGGGCGTTCGAGATGTGGGAGGCGGGAGGACCATATGTGAATCGGAATGGCGCCGAGATTGGCGATATAGCCGAGTGCCTGCGCGCTTTCCAGTACGAAGTAGGAAATGTCGCGCCGCGAATCCTCCGAATAGATTTTTTCGGTGCGGATCCAGCCGGGGGCGAAGCCCGGCGCGTCCTTCTGAAAGAAGCTTTTACCCTCGATCCCGTCGGGATAGCGCGTGAGCACCACTGGCCGGTTTTTCAGATACGGCAGCATCCAGGGCGCGATCAATTCATAATAGTCAATAAGATCCTTCTTGGTATAGCCTTCCCCGGGCCAGAATACCTTGTCGGGGTTGGTCGGTGTGAATGCGCGCGGTGAATGACTATTTTCGGCATTTGCCATCGAATGACCGGCACCATCGTTGGTGGCTGGCGCGGCCTTGCCATCACGCGGCGCGATGGGCTCAGCCGGTGACGGTTCCGGCGCGGCCGCGGTGGATGGCGGGGCGACGCCGGCGCCGGGGCCTTGGTACACACATTCGCGCGCATCCGCGCCTTCGACCAGTCCCTTGAAGCTCGGATGACGCACGCCGCCATCGTCGGTCCAGTCCGAGAATTGCACCTCGGCGACGAGTGTGGGCTCACAGTAATGCGCCGTGCGCGGGATGGCGGCTTCGCCGCGGCGCGGCCGGCGAAAGGGCGAGTCGCGGCGTACGCGCTGATTCATCAGCGTCGACAGATGGCGCAATTTGCTCTCGTCGAAGCCGGTGCCGACGCGCGCGACGAAACGCAACTTCCCGCCAGCCTCGTACTGCCCGGCGAGCAAGGCGCCGAAATGCGCACGCGAACCAGCAGGGTCGGTCCATCCGCCAATGACGAAGCGGCCCAGGCGCGGGCATTTTATTTTGCGCCAATCATCGCCGCGGAGGCCGCGATAGGGCGAATGACGGCGCTTGGCGACCACGCCCTCGAGTCCGGCCTGCGCGGCGGCATGGTAGAACGAGCGTCCGTACGTGGCGATATGATCACAATAGCGCAGCGGACCCTCGTTCTTGACCACGCGTGCGAGCAGCGATTTGCGCGTCTCCAGTTCGAGCGGGCGCAGGTCAAAATTCGCGTACGCGAGCAGGTCGAATACGTGGTAGGTAACCGGC
>JBOHWJ010000471.1:0-5373 GCA_050736495.1 Binataceae bacterium (SeqCode)
CCATATGGCGGGATGGGAATTACGCGTCGAGCCCCGGCTAAAATTGCAGCACTTCATACCGGCCCAGAGACTCCAATGGAATTATTTGCGACAGATGATGCGCACTTCCGCCGCTTCCATGGTCGCACTGGATGCGTACTACCATTTGGTTGGCTACGCTGAACGCCGTAGTCACATCGACTGGCTCAGGCAACGATGGTGGTGGCATTTGCGGGCCCCGCTTTTCGCGCTGGCCCGCGAGCCCTCGAAGGTTTTAGCCGCGATGCTTACAGCGGGCGAGAGCGACCTTGGAATAATCGAAGTCGAGATGAAAATTGGCAGAGTTATCGGCTTGTTCCACTTAAAGGGGAGATACGCTGCGATCAGGCGCGCGGTTCGGGCCGCAAAATGGCGGAAGCCCAGTCCGGAAACGGCCGATTCCGAGATAGTTCGTCCGTGATTCGCGTTTCCACCATCATTCCCGCTTACAATAGCGAGGCCTCCGTTGCCGCCGCCATCGATAGCGCGCTCGCGCAGGATTTCGACGGCAACGAGGTTATCGTTACCAACGACGGCTCGACCGACGCCACCGCGCCCATCCTCGCAGGCTACGGCGCAAAAATTCGCGTGGTCGATCAGCCCAATCGCGGCCCTTCGGCAGCTCGCAATGCGGGCGCGCGAGTTGCGCAGGGTGATTTTTTTGCTTTCCTCGATGCTGACGACACCTGGCTGCCGGGAAAACTTGCTCGGATGGTGCCGGCGCTTGAAGCGAATAGCGACGCCGTGCTCGCGTTTTCGGATTTCGTCACGGTCGACGAATCCGGGCGTAAGGAGCCGTCGTGCGTAGGGCGGGCGCCCACAATGGATGACATGCTCCAGCGTGGCTGGGCGATTTTGCCGAGCGCCGTTGTGATGCGGCGCTCAATATTCGAGCGCTGCTGCGGTTTCTGCGAGGAGTTCAAACGGCCTGGCGGCGACGATCCCTACATGTGGTTGCTCGCGCGCGAACATGGCGAGTTCGAATACGTCCCGGAACCACTCGTCGTGTACGATCAGCCGGTGATATCGGAACTGGCGGACAAATATGCGGCCGGACGCGAAGTTGCAGACCGCTTGATCCGTCAACGCTACGGGCGGCGCGCGCGCGGACTTATCAAATACAGCAATGCCTATTTCGCCGCGCTGCTAGTTGCAAAAGCGGCGCGTCAGATGAACGAGGGCGAGTCGTGGGCCGCACTTCGCACTTTCGTCAAGTCGGCATGGTCTCAACCCACTTACGTGCTTCGCCCTGCCGTGATCGCGCGTCTACTAACTCGACGGAATATTGCCCGAGCTCTCGGGCCTTTCCTAGCTGCGCCCTCGGCGCCCAAACGCCATACCTAAGATCTGCAGTGCCGTAAACCTTATGGGAATGGATGCCGATTTGCGCAAGCGAGTCGCAGTCGTATATGGAGTGCCAGCCGGCCGAGGCGGACTCGGCCTGCAGGCGGCCTCGATTCTCCAGGCATTAGCCGCACAGGGGGCTGACGTTCATGCCGTCGGTCCCGGACACGCATCCGCGTGGCCGTTGACAACCGGCGTTCCCCGAGTGGAGTGGCATCCTGCTCCGGCTGGCGTTGCGGAGTGGAGGAAGCGCTACACGTGGCTCCGGAGGTACACGGGCCGGCTTCAATTCGAAAACGACCGTCGACTTGGCCGCTGGGCGGCGGAACAGGTCAGGTACCTCAAGCCCGACCTCTGTTATGTCTTCACGCAAGTAGGGCTGGAAACTCTGCAGTGGTGCTACAAGTCGGGCATCAGCAGCGTCGTTGAAAGTCCGAACGGGCACATTAGGAACTTCCGGAGAGTTTACGAAGAAGAGTCGCGCCGCTGGTGTTCCGGCACATACAAGGGTCATCCGAACCGCGCCATGCTCGCTCGCGTTGAGACGGAATACGAGCTCGCCGACCGGCTGCGGGTGTCTTCGCAATGGTCAAAGCGGTCGATGACGGATCATGGAGTAATTCAAAAGGAAATCGCGGTCTTTGAGCAACCCCTCAACCTATCGAGATTTCATCCTTCCACAGACCGCGGATCAAACAACGGGCCTTTGCGTATATGCTACGTGGGAAGCCTCGACTTGAGAAAGGGATTCGTATACCTGCTGCGCGCAATCAGGTCGATCGGCTCGCAAAATGTTTCGCTCGAAATCGTCGGCGCAACCGGCGATCGATGCTGTAACCGCCTTTTTGCGCGGGAGCTTGCCAATTTGGACGTGCGTTGCGCAGCGGGCGATCCGGTGCCGGCGCTGCGTCGCGCTGAACTGTTCGTGTCGCCAACCCTCGAAGATGGTTTTTCCTTCGCAGTTGCGGAAGCGATGGCTTGCGGGCTTCCGGTGATCGTCACCGAATGTTGCGGGGCGGCCGAATGGGTTCGGCATGGAGAAAGTGGCTGGATTACAGCGAGCGCTGATATCGACGCACTTGCGGCCGTGTTGGAAACGGCTTTGAACCGGCGCAAAGAATTAAACTCAATGGGTCTGATCGCTCGTCAGGATACTGAGCACCGTGCGAGGCTCGATTGCTTGCCGGCGGTCGCGGACTGGTTCCTCAGCGCATCGCCACAGAGGTCCCGACTGCCCTAGCTATGGCTAGCCCTCGGTGGAAGCGTTGCGCCAGGAAGGCATTGTGGCCTGTCATGCCGGGATGGCCTGATGCAGGTCGCTTAATCGTTCAGGGGCCGCTATTTAGACGCTTGCTAAAGCGTATCTCGGCTGAAACGAGCGATCTTCGGATCATTCTCAATGCGGGAGCTGGCGAGGGGCTATTCTCGCCGCTGCTGCTTAGTGCTGCCGGCCTTCATCTTCTCGCGGAGATCGACCAATCGTATCACCCGCCATCGCGCAGGCCGGACACGTGTCAAAAGATCGTTACCTCGTCAGTGACTGCGATCCCATTTGCCATGTCTACTTTCGACTTGGTTCTGTGCACCGAAGTCCTCGAGCACGTTGAGGACGATGGCCGCGCGTTGGATGAAATGAGGCGGGTGCTTCGGCCCGGCGGATGGCTGCTGATAACCGTGCCAACGCCACCTGCCGTCTATGATCCTGCGCACGTGCGCGAGGGTTACGGCGAAAGCGAGATGAGGCGGATGCTGACGACGCGCGGACTGGATGTCATCGAGGTCGGATTCTGCATGCACGCCGCCTTTAAACTGCTTATGCGCCGATGGAGACGGCTTGGGCGGATGCGGCAGGCGACAATCTTCGCACTTGCGCTTGCCGATAGAGTCTGGCCGATGGGGCGCCCAATGGACCTGATCGTACTATCGCGTCTGCCTTTGTCGACGGATAAGGCCAAATTTTCCGATTGCGTGGAGTCGAGATCCGCACGGCCATGAACAGCTATTGACGACATGGCACCTGATTACCCGCGCATATCTGCCGCCGCGGGGCGGCGGCGCGTACTCGCGCAATTCACCTGGCCCCCGGTCGTCCGCAAATGCCTGGAGATCTACGCCGCTTGACATCGAGCGTCGCCGCCACGCCGATCGCTTTGGAGGCACCTTCGCGCGAGTCCAGCCACGAGCCGCGCTGCCATGAGCAGCCATGCGCTGACGCCAGGTGCGTCGCCGGCGCTGACCGGACCGAACACGCTCACCGATACGGTCGCATGAAGCTGTCAGTGATACTTCGTCAGATAATAGACGTCATTTCCGAACTGCCACAGGCGCGGCGGTGTGCCATCGCCATTGGACTGATTCGCGAGAAACTCATTGACGGCGCGCGCGCAGCCATCCCAGGCGCGATAGTCGTCAATGATGACGACGCCTCGCGGCGCGAGATGCGGGAACAGATGCTTCAGGCAGATCATCGTGGATTCGTACCAATCGCCGTCGAGGCGCAAAAGCGCGATCGGCTCGGGGGGAACAAAACCCGGAATCGTGTCGTTGAACCATCCCTCGACAAACGCGACATTGGACGCTGGGGAGAGCCGCATGGCCGCGCGTGCCTGCTCAATAGGGGCGCGGTTGTTGTCACGATAGTACGAGTCGCCGGACGCCCACTTGGCAGCTCGCTCTCCGTCGCGCTCGGTGGGCGCGGGCATGCCCTGAAAACTGTCGAACAGGAAATAGTGTCGACGCGGTCCGAGCACCTCCGCGATAGCCGCGCTCATGCCACCGCGCCAGACGCCGCATTCGATGATGCATCCAGGGACCTCGCGGATGCGCGCGGCAATGAAAAGATTCTTGGCGAAGCTCGACTCCGGCACCTGCGTCCAGTCGCGATACTTGCGATGTAGCCGGCGGTACACGAGCCGGTACCACCCGAAACGAAGCATCTGTGCGGCGGTCATAGCGGCGCGAGCATAGCGGGGAGCGGCGGAAAATGTCCAATTGATCGAGGGGATCGCCCTGCGGCCTTCCGTTAGCAGCGCTAATACGGCGCTCGGGTCCGACATGCCTCGATGCGAAATGATCAAACCATTCCGCACGTGTGATCAAACCATCCCGTGCGCTCAGTCATGAGCAGCATTTGACGACATGGCATCTGATTACCGGTGAATATCCGCCGCAACCGGGCGGCGTCAGCGATTACTCGCGGCTGCTCGCCGCCGCGCTCGCCGCCGCCGGTGATGACGTTCACGTATGGACGACCGTATGCGCCGGCATTGGCCGCGACGACCACGGCGTCGCCGTCCATCGCCTTCCCGGCCATTTCGGACCGCGCGCGCTGAGCCGCCTCGGCCGCGCGCTCGCCGCCGCGCCGGATGGGCGCCTGCTGGTGCAATACGTGCCGCATGCGTTCGGTTACAAGGCGATGAACCTGCCGTTTTGCCTGTGGCTCTTTACACGCCGGCGCGCCGTTATCGACGTGATGTTCCATGAGGTCGCGTTTCCGCTTCGCCGCCGCCAGCCGCTCCGCCATAATCTGCTCGCATTGGTCGAGCGCATGATGGCGCTGGTGGTGGCGCGCTCCGCCGCACGAATCTTCGTCGCTTCACCGGCATGGGAGGGCATGCTGCGGCCGTATCTGTCGCGCGGACGCGCGTTCACATGGCTGCCGGTGCCGAGCAATATTCCGGTGGTTGAGGACGCGGCGGGAATCTCCGCGATGCGCAATCGCTACGCTGCTGACGGCGGTCTTATCATCGGCCATTTCGGCACCTACGCTCCCGAAATCGCGCAAGCGTTGGCGCGTCTGCTGCCCGTGCTGATGCGCGATCATGAGCGCCTGGGCGTGGTGCTGGCCGGCGGCGGCAGCATCGAATTTCGCGATCGATTGATGCGCGACAATCCCGAACTGGCATCGCGCCTGTTTGCCACCGGGCAGCTCGACCCGGCGCCGTTGTCGTTGGTGTTGAGCGCCTGCGACCTGATGGTGCAGCCCTATCCCGACGGCGTCAGCACCCGGCG
>JBOHWJ010000472.1:0-6010 GCA_050736495.1 Binataceae bacterium (SeqCode)
GGCGGACACCAGGTGCTGCTGGTCACTTCAAACAGCGGCGACATCGAAGGCATTGTGACCAAGACAGATATCTTGCGCTCGCTCCATAAACAGTCGCAGGCGCATGTATCGAATGGTTGAGCGCCGCAACCCGCCACGCCTCCCGCGCAGCGTGGCGGGTCAGGCAAAATGCGGCATCACGCGCTCGGCGAACAGCCGCATCGAATCGATCAAATTGCGATGGCCGCCGAGTCCGCCGATCTCGAACCAGCATACCAGCCGCGTAAACCCGATACGTTCGCGTAATTGCGCGATACGCTCGACGCAGTACTCGGGCTCGCCAAAGATCCCCATCAGGGCATCGGCGGTCTCGTACTTCATCTCGCGCAGCCGCGTGCGCACTTTATCAAATTCGGCCGCGGCCGAGCCCATCGTCTCCGGTCGTATGATGTCGCTTAGCGTGACGAAATAATTGCGCAGGCTATGCTCGATGATGGCACGTACGCTCGCGCGATCACGGCCCGTGAACGCCAGCATCAGCGAGGCGAACCAGTCCTCCGGAGGGGTTTTTCCGGCTTCCGCGAGCGCGTCCCTGTAAACCTGGACGCGCTCGCCGATGACGTTGATCGGATTGACCGGGCCGCCGGCAAAAATCGGATAGGCGTTGGCGCCGGCGAATTTGAACGTGTCAGGCGTGTTGGCCGCGACGCGAATCGGCGGATGCGGCTGCTGGATCGGCTTGGGTGCGACCTCGACATCGTCGACATTGAAATACTCGCCATGGAAGGAGAGCCGGTCTCGCATCCACGCCTGTTTCACGAATTCGAGCGACTCCTTGAAGATTTCGCGGCTACGATGAATGTCGACGCCGAAACCATGATAGTTGACCGGGAAGCCGCCACGGCCAGCGCCAAACTCCAACCGCCCGCCGGAAATAACGTCGAGTGTGGCGGCCTCCTCGGCCAGCCGCATCGGATGATGCAACGGCATCAGGTTGACCGCCTGCCCGAGCCGAATGTGCGTGGTGCGCTCCGCGATCGCGGCCAGCAGCATCATCGGTACTGGCATCGCACAAAAGCGTGGCACGAAATGAATCTCGGCCAGCCACACCGTATCGAAGCCGAGCTTATCGGCCTCGACCGCTTCTTCGATCAGTTCGCGGTAACGCTCGCCGGGACGTTGCGACTCAGCCGCCGGGAGCTGGTAGAAAATGTCGAATTTCACGCTACCTCAAACCGCCAAGGCATAAATCCCGGGCGGCCTCCCTATGATGCGCACCCGCAGTGCCGGGTCGCGCTCGTTCAGTGTCACTTCACGATTGCGCACAGAGGGCGGGCGCTTCAATAACCGCTCAGCGCCGCCAGCCGCTCTCGATGAAACGGCGGCGCGCCGAAGTACGCATCGTTGAAGCGCGCGCGTTTGAACCATAGATGCATGTCATGCTCCCACGTAAAACCGATCCCGCCATGCATCAGGACGGCGCGGTCGCTGCCGCGGCTGTAAACTTCGCACAGGCGCGCCTTAACCATCGCCGCCGCGCGCGGCGCCTCGGCCGGCAGCGCGTCTTCGGCATGCGCGGCGTACCACAGAAGCGCGCGCGCGGGTTCGAGGTCGGCGACGATTTCCGCGGCGCCATGCTTGAGCGCCTGAAACGACCCGATCGGTTTGCCGAATTGCTCGCGAATCCTGGAATAATCGACCGCCATTTCGAGCGCCCGCTCGATGCCGCCCAGCGAATCCGCGGCGACCGCGATCGATCCGACATCGCATAGCCGGTTGTACAGTTTGAGTCCTCCACCAAGATGCGCGCCCGCCGTCAGCACGACGCCGTCGAGCTCCACCGCGCTTACGCGCCGCGTGAGGTCGAGGTTCCTGAGCATGCGGACGTGTACGCCCGGCATTTTCGGCTCGACCACGAAAAGGCCGACCGCCGCCGGACGCGCACCCGTGCGCGCGGCCACGACGATAAAGTCGGCGACATGCGCGTATGGCACGAACATCTTGGCGCCGTTGAGCAGCCAGCGTGAATCGTCATGGCGCGCGCTGGTTGAAAGGTCGGCGGGGTTGGTACTGTCGCTCGCCTCGACGATGGCGACGGTGCCAATCGCGCTTCCGTCGGCCAGCGCGCCCAGCCAGCGACGCTTCATCTCGTCGGAGCCACCCCACTTGAGCGCGCTCGCCGCGATCACCGAAGAGAAAAGAAACGGACCGGGCAGCGCCGCGTAGCCACACTCCTCGAGCACCACGCTCATGTCGAGCAGGCCGAGCCCGGCGCCACCGAATTGCTCCGGCACCAGCAATCCGCTCCAGCCGAGCTTCGCGATTTCGCCATAGAGGTCGCGCGGCATCCCCTCGGCGTCGGCCATCACCTGGCGCACCCGCGTTGTCGGGCACTCCCTGGCGAGAAATGCGCGTACGCTTTCCCTGAGCTGCTGCTGTTCTTCGTTTAGTCCGAATTCCATTGGCAGTCCTAATCGTTTGCGCCGATGCACGCGCGCGGTCAGCGCGACTTCGGCATCTTGAGTCCGCGCTCCGCGATGATGTTTTTCTGGATGTGCGAGGTGCCGCCGCCGATTACGAGGCCGAGTGAGAACATCCACTCATAGGGCCAGAAACCGCGGTCGAACGCCTGAGGCTCGTCGCGCGCGAGCATCGAATAGTCGCCCATCACCTCCATCGCGGCGGTCGAGAGCTCGTGGTTGAGTTCGGTGCCGACGAGCTTATTGACCATCGCCTCGATACCGGGATTGCGCCCGCGTATCGAGTCGCTGAGTTGGCGCAACATGTGGTACTTCATCGCCTCGACGCGGATTTCGAGATCGGCCAGGCGCTGGCGGAAGACCGCATCGCGGGTGAGCGGTTTGCCGTTGCGCACGACCGACATGGCAAGCGACTTCAGCCGGTTGAACAGCATCTGCGTGGTCGTGGTCGAGCCGAGCATGTTGCGCTCATGGAACAGCGTTGCATTGGCGACCAGCCAACCTTCGTTAAGCTTGCCTACCAGGTTTTCGCGCGCCACCCGCACGTTGTCGAAGAAAACCTCGTTGAAGCCGCGCTCACCCGTCATCTGAACCAGCGGACGCACGGTGACGCCGGGGTCATGCATGTTGATCAGGAGATAGGAGATGCCGCGATGCTTGGGTGCGTCAGGGTCGGTGCGCACCAGGCAGAACATGCGGTCGGCGTGTTGCGCGCCGGAAGTCCAGACTTTCTGACCGTTGACGACGAAGTCGTCACCAACGATTTGGGCGCGCGTCTTGAGCGCGGCAAGATCCGAACCCGCGCCGGGCTCCGAATATCCCTGGCACCAAATCTCCTCGGCGGTCAGGATTTTCGGCAGGTAGCGCTCCTTCTGCTCCGCGGTGCCCCAGCCGATCAGCGTAGCGCCGAGCATCTGGATGCCCATCGCGCCGATCAATCCCGGCGCCTTTGCGCGGACCCATTCCTCATTGACGATCGATTGCCGTACCGGGTCCATCGCCTGCCCGCCATACTCCCTCGGCCACGAGAGCGCGAGGTAGCCGGCGTCGTTAACGCGACGCTGCCATTCCTTCAGCTTGGCAAGCGTGGATTGATCGCGATCGGCATTGCGATCGAGATCCTTGAGCCCGCTGGTGGGGACATTAGTTTCAAGCCAGCCACGCACCTGGCGGCGGAATGCTTCTTCTTCAGCGGTATAGTTCAGATCCATCGGCGGTTCCTCTTGCGCTCCATGCGATTCGCCCGGCTGAGCCAAAGCATAGTCAAAAGCCGCGCGAGGTTGAAACCTAGGATCGGCCGCCAATTTGCCGCACAACCGGCCCGCTGTTACATTCTAACGCGGAAGGCGACCAAGTTTCGATTAGTATCGGCATTTACACCATGGCTCCGAACGACGACGACACGATCGATGCAACGCCCGACACGCTCGTGGCCGCAGCCTCAGATGTGAAGTCAAAGCCCGCGGACGAATTCGACCCGATGACGTGGGAGGTGCCGCTCATCTGCAAGGATTGCGGCCGGGGCTTCACGGTTCCCTATCGTCATTTCCAAGCCGGCGTGGTTTTCCATTGTCCGCATTGCCACGGCTCATTCGTTCCCAATACGAGCATCTATCGCGCCGTGACCGGCGCCTTCGAGACCTTCCATACAGCGCGCCAGCGCGCGCGCGCCGCCTTTCAACAAGGCCGCCATGATAGCAACGCATTCGCACGCCGAGAGGAGCGCGCGAACGAAGATTTCCGCCGGTTCATGGACCGGATCGCGCGTGAGATGAAGCCGGCGGGCAAACTGCTCAGACGCAAGGGCTTCGGCGCGATGTTTACCTGAACGCGCGCTGGACGTGCTTCACCAAAGCTTTACGGAAAAAAGCGGCGCAACGGTGCGGCAAGCTCAGACTGCGGATTCGACCACAAGCGGATAGCCGCGCCGCTCAAGGCGCTGGCGCACTTCGCCGATATGATCGGCGCTGCGCGTTTCCAACTCCAGCATCACGCGCACGCTGCCAATCGCGATGTCGCGGCGGGTGCGGTCATGCTCGATCGTGCGGACGTTGGCGCCAGTCTCGCTGATCAGGGCCAACAACTTCCGCAATTCGCCGGGCCGGTCGTGAAGATTGATGGAGAGCCGCACCAGGCGGCCGGCCTTGGCCAGGCCGTGTCCGATGATACGGTCGAGCAAATTGATGTCGATATTGCCACCGCTGACGCAGATGACCACGCGTTTGCCACGCAACTCGGACTTGATTTTGAGCGCGCCCGCGAGCGCCGCGGCACCGGCACCCTCGGTCAAAAGCTTCATCCGCTCAAGCATCAGCATCACCGCCTCGCCAATCTCGAAATCGTCGACGGTGACCACGCGCCTGACTCGTTCGCGGATTAATTCGAAGGGTAGACGGCCGATACGGCCGGTCGCGAGGCCATCGGCGATGGTGTCGACGGGACCGCCGATCGAGATCGGCGCACCAGCCGCGAGGCTCATGCTCAGTTGCGGTGTGCCCGCCGCTTCAACCGCGATGACTTCGGCCTTAGGCGCCCGCGCTCCCAATGCGACCGTGATACCGGCGATGAGTCCGCCGCCGCCCACTGGCACCATCACGGCGTCGGGCGCGATTTCGTCGGCGATTTCGAGTCCGAGCGTACCCTGCCCCGCGATGACGAGGGGATCGTCGTAGGCATCGACGAAAAGCGCCCCGGTGCGGTCGCGGATGTCCTCGGCCGCACGATGCGCTTCCTGGTAGTCGACGCCTTCGAGCACAACGTTCTGGCCATAGCTGCGGGTGGCATCGATTTTCGCGATGGCGCCCGTTTTCGGCATCACGATCGTCGCCTTGACACCCGCGCGGGTCGCCGCCCATGAGAGCGCCTGGCCATGATTTCCGGCCGACGCCGCAATCACGCCGAGCATCGCCTCCTCGGGCGACAACGCGGCGATGCGATTATAGGCACCGCGAATTTTGAATGATCCGGTCTTCTGCAGATTCTCAGGCTTGATGAATACTTCGGCCTCGAGCATGCGCGCGAGCGTGGCGCTGCGAAGCATTCGGGTCGGCTCGACGATTCGTTCGAGCCGCCGTCGTGCCAACTCGATATCTTCGATTCCGAACGTCATCGCGATCGCGCGCTTAACTATGACGATGGCCGGCGGTGAACCGGCGCTCCGTGACCGCGCCAAAGCCGTCAGCCTCGAACTCGACCTGGCGGCAGACGCCCGTATGGTAGTCGAGGTCGAGCAGGACATAGCGAATGAGCCGGCGCTTCATCGCGCTCACCAGCGCGGCGACGCTTTCGTGGTCGTCAGTCGCGATCGCTGCGATCTCGGCGACATCGAGATGACTCAGCGCGACCAACTGACGCGCCCGTTCCTCGCTCGAAAACGCCAGCGCGCCCGCCCACGAGTTGTCCTTCTCCTGAAAGGCGATAAAGGCGTTATCGCGATCGAGGAGGAAATGAAGTTCGCTGCAATCGAGTGCGTTCAAGCCGCTTCGACCGTGAGCTTACCCTGGCGGATGGCCTCGGCGCGCTGCCGGACCAAAGCCGGATAGGTGTAATAG
>JBOHWJ010000473.1:0-2821 GCA_050736495.1 Binataceae bacterium (SeqCode)
CCGTGCCAGTCTATCGATGGACGCTGCCCGCCGATCGCGGGGAGCTGCGCACGGCAATACAAATGGTCGTGGACGGCGAAGCCGGCGTCGTCATCTTCACCAGTTCGGCGCAGGTGGCCAACGTGCTGCAGGTGGCGGAGGCCGACGGTGTCGGCACCGCGCTCAGGCTCGCGCTCGAATCCGTCGTGGTCGGCTCAATTGGCCCGGTTTGCTCACAGGAATTGCGCGCCCATGGGATTGCGGTCGACCTCGAGCCGCTTCATTCAAAGCTCGGCCATCTAATAAAGGAAGCCGCAATGCAGTCCGCGCCGATCCTCGAACGCAAGCGCGTTGCCGCCGCGCGGGTCGAAGTCGTAGCAACGGGTGCGCCGCCGCCGGAGCTGGATTCGCCGCCGGCGATTTCGCGCGTGTTGCGCAACCCTGCACTGCGCGATCATCCGATACTCAAGGCGTGCCACCGCGAAGTGGCCGCCTATACTCCGGTATGGCTGATGCGCCAGGCCGGCCGTTACATGGCCGAATATCGCGACTTGCGCGATCGCTATTCCTTTCTTGAAATGTGTCAGCGGCCCGAACTTGCCGCCGCAGTGACGGTCACCGCGGTCGAGCGGCTCGGAGTCGACGCGGCGATAATCTTCGCCGACATTCTGCTTCCACTGGTGCCGATGGAGGTCGGGCTCAAGTACGTGAAGGGCGACGGCCCCGTGATCGAAAGGCCGCTCAACTCCGCGCGCGAACTCGACCGTATTCCGCCGGTTGTCGCCGCCGAATCGCTCGGTTTCGTTGGCGCGGCGATAAAACTTGTGCGGCGCGCGCTGGGCGAGCGCAAGCCCATCATCGGGTTTGCCGGTGCGCCGTTTACGCTCGCCTCGTACCTGATCGAAGGCGGTGCTTCGCGCCAATACCAGGCCACCAAGACGATGATGTACACCGCGCCCGCGACCTGGCATCGGATGATGGCGATGCTGTCGCGGGTGACCGTCGAATACCTCAAAATGCAAGTCGAGGCGGGCGCCGACATTGTGCAATTGTTCGACAGTTGGGTCGGCAGTCTCGGTCCCGATGATTATCGGCGCTTCGTGCTGCCTCATACCCGCAGCGTAATCGACGCGGTGCGCCCGCTGGTGCCGGTGATTCATTTCGGCACCGTGACCGGCAATCTGCTCGAACTGATGCGCGATGCGGGCGGTGACGTTATCGGCCTGGACTGGCGCGTCGATCTCGCCGAAGCGTGGGCGCGGCTTGGCTACGGTGTGGGCGTGCAGGGCAATCTCGATCCGATCGCGCTGTTCGCCGATATCCGTGAGATTCGCCGCCGCGTGGGTGAAATTCTCGACCGCGCCGCCGGCCGCCCCGGCCATATTTTCAATCTCGGACATGGAATTTTGCCCGAAACCAAAATTGACCGCGTGATCGCGCTGGTCGACGCAGTCCATGAAATGAGCCAGCGATGAGCACGGTGGCAAACTCCAGTACAAAATGCGACGGCGTACTGATAGTCGGCTTCGGCGGACCGACCGCGCCGGACGAAGTGCGGCCGTTTCTCGATCGCGTGCTCAAGGGACGGCCGGTGCCGCGCGAGCGCTACGAAGAAGTCGTCCATCATTATGAACTTCTCGGCGGCCGTTCACCCTACAATGAGCTCACGATGCGGCAGGCGGATGAGTTGCGCAAAACCTTGCGTGAGGGCGGCAGCGAAATGCCAATCGCCGTCGGGATGCGCAATACGCCGCCATTTCTCGATCAGGCCGTACGCGAACTCGCAAGCCGTGGCGTACGGCGGGCGCTCGGCTTCATCATGGCGGCCTTTCGATGTGAGGCGAGTTGGGAGCGTTACCAGGAAAACGTGCGTGAAGCTCAGGAGCATGTCGGCGCCGGCGCTCCCGATGTCATTTACCCGGAGCCCTGGCACGGCCATCCGCTCTTCATCGAGGCCACCACCAGCCGCGTGCGCGAGGCGCTCGAACGCCTTGCCGGCGACGAACGCGCGCGCGCGCATCTGATTTTTACCGCGCACAGCATTCCGCATGCGATGGCCGCGGGGGCTCCCTATGTCGCCGAGCTTAGGGAATCCGCACAATTGGTCGCACGTCGGATCGGCTTCGAACATTGGGTGCTCGCCTTTCAAAGCCGCGGCGGAAGTCCGCGCGAGCCCTGGCTCGAACCCGACATCGTTGAAGTGCTGCGCAGACAGGGTGCGGGGGTGGCCGTGGTCACACCCATCGGGTTCCTGTGCGATCACGTCGAGGTGCTGTACGATCTCGATATCGAGGCGGCGCAGGTCGCACGCGTGACGGGTATCAGGATGACACGCGCGGCGACCGTCAGCGACCACCCGAAATTCATCGAACTGATGGCGTCGGTCGCGCGCGCCCATCTCTGACGAGATGCGGCGATGCTGATGGACGCGGCGCTAAAGTCCCGGCGCGTGGCGGTGCTCGGCGGCGGAATCAGTGGTCTTGCCGCCGCGTTTCGCTTGCGCGAACTCGCCGCCGCTCACGAAGTCCCGCTCGACGTCACGCTGTTCGAGAGTGGCGATCGCGTGGGCGGCGCACTCGACACGGTACACCGCGACGGCTTCACGCTCGAAGCCGGCGCCGATTCGTTTCTCTCAGAAAAGCCAGCGGCCGTGCGCCTCGCGGAACGACTCGGGCTTTCCGCCGAGCTGATCGGCACGCAGGAGCAATTCCGCAGAACTTACGTGGTGCGAGCGGGGCGGCTGGTCGAAATTCCGGCGGGGTTTTCACTACTGGCGCCAACGTTCCTCGGTCCGCTCTTCAAAAGTCCGCTCTTCAGCCCATGGGGCAAGTTCAGAATCGCG
>JBOHWJ010000474.1:0-5909 GCA_050736495.1 Binataceae bacterium (SeqCode)
TTTGCCGGTTGCCCAGATAATGTTCTTCTTCTCTGCCATCGGAATTAAGCGCGCCTCTTGGCTCAGGCCTTGACCGGCTCGGGTTTTTGCGCGGCATGCGGATGCTCGGCGCCACGGTAAATCTTGAGCTTGGTGAAGAGCCGCCGGCCCAACCGGTTCTTCGGCAACATCCCATGAACCGCCATTTCGATCAGCCGCTCCGGGCGGGTCTCAAGCAGTTTACCCGCCGTGGTCGTGCGAATCCCACCTGGATAGCCGGTATGGCGATGATACACCTTGTCGGTGAGTTTCGAACCGGTCAGCCGCACCTTGGCCGCATTGATAATGACGACGAAATCGCCGGCGTCCTGATGCGGCGTGAAGTCGGTGCGATGCTTGCCCCGGAGCACGCTGGCTGCGCGCGAAGCGATCCGTCCGAGCGGCCGGCCGGCGGCGTCAATCACGATCCAGCGGCGGCCACGCAATGCCGCCTCGTGCGAGATGCTCCTGGTCTGTTCGGTCAGTTTCAAGTTACGCTACCCATCGCGCCTTCCGCGTGATTGCATCCCCGCAGCCTTACCGGCGTCTTGATTTTGGCGGGGCCGATGGGATTTGAACCCACGACTTCCGACGTGACAGGCCGGCGTTCTAACCGGGCTGAACTACGACCCCGCCGTGAATCCATCTTTTTACATTTTCTCGGGGGCTGAGACAACCGATGCGCCGCGAGCGGGGTGGCGTTTCCTTCGCGTGCCTCGCCATCTAAACTGAAGCCCCGGTGCGGCGGCGCCGTATCTATTAACTGTGCGAATTCCCGGCTTCACAATTATCGACCGTTATGTCGAGCGCGAAGTGGTCGCCCCATTCGCGCTGGGCGTCATCCTGTTGACCTTCGCGCTGGTCACGGGACGGCTGCTCAAGCTCACCGAAATGGTGGTCAATCATGGCGTCTCGTTGAGCGATGTCGCCGCACTCATCGGCTATATCATGCCGGCGTTCCTGGAACTGACCTTCCCGATGGCGGTGTTGTTGGGCGTGCTGATGGGCTTCGGGCGGATGTCGGGTGACCGCGAACTTACCGCCGCGCGCGCCTGCGGCATCAGCCTTTATCGCCTCGCCGTGCCGGTCATGAGCTTCGCGCTGGTGATCTACCTGCTCTCGAGCTGGCTCGCGTTCTCGGTGCGCCCGTGGGCGAATTCGCATCTGCAACAACGTATCTACGAAATGACGCAGACCCGATCGACCGCCGGACTCAAGGAGAAGATTTTCAACCGCAACTTTCCCGGGTTGGTGCTCTATGTCGACCACGTCTCGGCTTCCGACGAAAGCCTGCATGGCGTACTCATTTCGGATGCGCGCAACCCCCATCAGCAGAACACCATCATCGCGCACAACGGCATTATCGTACCCGACCGCGCTCACGACACGGTCACACTCAGGCTCTACAACGGCTCCATCTTCGGCGTCGAGACGGGGAACGAAGTGAGCCACGTCACTTCCTTTCACATCTACGATCTGAGCATACGGCCGCAAGATCAACTTGACATGTCCGACCGCGATCCCGAGGAAATGCCATACGGAGAGTTGACCGCAACCATCCGCAAGGCACGCGCCAGCGGGCATCCCGATTATGACGCCGAAAGCGAATTGGCAAGCAAGTACACCTTGCCCTTCACCACCATCCTGTTCGCCATCATCGGTATCCCGCTGGGGCTGAAGCCCGCGCGTGGCGGCCAGTCGGAGCGTTTCGGCGTGGCCGTCGCGTTGTTCTTCCTCTACTATTCGCTGATGCGCGCGGGCGAGGCGTTGGCGGCGCGCGGGCGTCTCGACGCCTTCCTCGCGATGTCGATACCGGACATCGCATTCGCGTTGCTGGCCGCATGGTTGTTCTATCGCAGCGCGTCCGACACCAGTGATCATGGCCGCGGTCCCGGCGACATTCTGTGGGATCTGGTGGAGCGCTACGAGCGCCGGCGGGAGGTTGCATGAAACTCCATTCGCGCCTCTCACCCACCATGGACCGTTTCATCGCGAGCCAATTTTTTGGCCCGTTCCTTGTGTGCCTGGCGGCCTTCACCGTCGCCTATCTGCTGGGCGACATGTTCGATCGTTTCAACGATCTGATTCATTACGGCGGCTTTGGCCTGATCGGGCTCGAATACTTCGCGCTCAAGATCCCGCTAATCGTGTCGCAACTGCTGCCGGTTGCATGCCTGGCTGGCGTGCTGCTGGGCTTCGCGTTGCTCAACCGCAGCGGCGAGATTCTTGCGTGCCAGCAACTCGGCATCAGCCGGCTCGAGATGGCGCTACCGGTGTTGCTGGTCGCCGCCTTGATTTCGATGTTCGATTTCGGGCTGAGCGAGACGGTGGTTCCGTACACTACCCGCCAGGCCCGCTATCTCTACGAAGTCGAACTCAAGAAGCGCGAGCTCAAGGGGATTTTCGCCAATCAGCGTATATGGGTGCGCGTGCGCAACGGCTTTCTCTCCGCCGATCGCTACGACCCGAAAGACCAGACACTGCGCGGTGTGACACTCTATCGAATCTCCTCCGACTACGACCTGCGCGACATCGTTCACGCCGACACCGCCAAATGGAATGGTCATGCATGGGTGCCCGACGACCCGGTCGACTTAAAGCTCGAACAAAGTGGCGCCGTCACCACCGGCGACCGTGACCATCTGATCGGCTCCGACGTCAAACCGTCCGACTTGAGTCTGCTGCGCCTGGATCCGGACGAATTCAGCCTGTGGGAACTCAACCGCTATATTCTGAATCTGCGCGGCAAGGGGCTCGACCCTGGCGGCTATATCGTCGACCGCGATCTGAAGTATGCGATGCCGCTTGCATGCGTGATCATGGTCGCGCTCGGAATCGCGTTGAGCCTCGATCCGTTGCCGCGGCATTTGAGCCTGGGGCGCAGCTTCGGACTGGCTATCGGGATAGGCTTTGGCTATTGGCTGGCCTTTGGCCTGACCTCATCGCTCGGGCGCTCCAACATCATGCCGGCATGGATCGCGGCATGGCTGCCGAATACGACTTTCGCCATCATCGCGATGTCGATTTTCCTCTTCGGCGAGGAACACTGACGCGCCGCCACGCTGACGGGTACTTGAGTCATTCGGCGCGCGGAGTTATCGAAATTAAGGTGTACTTTAACGGCGCGCGCGGCTGTCCGCCGCGCGCCCATAACCGCCGGCTACAGGTGGTGCCACGATGCCTCCAGATACGCTCAAGGCCCTTGGCGAGGCCCGAGTCGGTGAATTCCTGAGCCTTGCGCGCGTGGCTCGGCTCGCCACCTCCGATCGTCTCGGCGCGCCCCACAACATTCCGATCTGCTTCTGGTACGACGGCGGCGACCGCTTCTACTTCATCGTCGATCAAAAACCCAAGCGGCTCACTACCACCGGCCTCAAACGAATGCGCAATATCACGGCTAACCCACAGGTCGCCCTCATCGTCGACCACTACGAGGAGGAATGGTCATACCTTGCTTACGTGCTGATTCATGGCGAGGCGCACGTCGTCGAGGATCCCAACGAGTACATGCTCGCCTTACGCCATCTGCGCGACAAGTATCCGCAATACCGTTCGATGGCATTGAACTTCGAGAAAAATCCGATGGTGCGAATTGAGGCGGCGCGCGTCCATCCGTGGGGCGAACGCTTCAAGACGCCCGCCTGACGAACGGGTGGCGCCCCATGACTCGCATCGAGCAAATTTCAGCCGCGCTCAGCGAGGCCGCACTCGATGGCTGGCTCTTCTATGACTTCCGCCTGAGCGACCCGCTTGCCTACCGCATCCTGGGCTTGTCCGAAAAAGGTGTTACGACGCGGCGCTGGTTCTATTTCATCCCGGACGCCGGCAATCCCAAGGCGCTGGTGTCCGCGGTCGAGGCGCATCGGCTGGACCTGTTGCCCGCCGCCGAGCGTATCGTCTACAACTCCGAACGCCGCATGATCGACGGCTTGCGCGCGCTGCTGGCCGGCGCGCGGCGTATCGCAATGAACTACTCGCCCGCATGCGCCATTCCGTACGTCTCGCGCGTCGACGCCGGCACCGTCGAACTGGTGCGTTCGCTTGGTGTCGAGATCGTTTCGGCGGCCGACCTCATCCAGCGCTTCGAGGCGGCTCTCACGCCCGCCCAACTCGCCGGTCATCGGCGCGCCGCCGCCTCGCTGCGCGATATCGTCAACGAGACCTTCTGCGAAATAGCGCGGCGCGTGCGCGGCCGCGCCCCCTGCAGCGAATTCACGATTCAACGCTTCGTACTTGGCCGTATCGCCGCGCACCGAATGACGACGGAGGAGGCGCCGATTGTCGCGGTCAACGCTAACGCCGCCAATCCGCACTTCAGCACCGCCGCCGAAAAAGACACGCTCATCCGCCGCGGCGACCTGGTTTTGCTCGATCTTTTTGCGAAAGAGACCACCGCCGACGCCATCTACGGCGATCTCACCTGGATGGGATTCGTGGGCGACCACGTACCCGGCGAATACGCCCAGGTGTTCAGCATAGTTACTCGCGCGCGCGATGCGACGGTCGAATTGATTCAGCGCCGCGTGGGCGAAGGCAATCAGGTAAGCGGCCAAGAGGCCGACCGCGCCGCCCGCGCCGTCATCGAAGAAGCCGGCTACGGCGACGCCTTCCTGCATCGCACCGGCCATTCAATTGGCCGCGAAGTCCACGGCAGCGGCGCCAATCTCGACTCGCTCGAGACGCGCGACTATCGCCTGTTGATCGATCGCACCTGTTTCTCGGTGGAACCGGGAATCTACCTGGCGGGCCGCTTCGGCATGCGCAGCGAACTCGACATGTCGATCGAGGACGGCCGCGCCGAAGTAAGCGATGGGCCGCCGCAGCGCGAGATCATTCCCATCTTCACCCGCTTCGCCCGCTGACGGCATGCGGGTTGCGGCTCGTCGACGCATGATCACAAACAGCGCCCACGCGAGCGCACTCACGCCGACCGATCAATGCCTGCCCTCCCCTGCGCGGCCATTTGACGCCACCCAAGGGTTCGAGCATGTTGGCGGCGCCGACGATCACCAGAACCCTGTGAGCCCGGTTGGCATATCGCTCGATCTCCCATAGCTTGTTCCAGGGCTTTGGCCTGACGCGACCATCACCCACGGGTAATGCCGTGCTGCGCGCAATAATCTTCGACCTCGACGGCACACTTGCCGATACCGAACCGCTTCACTTCGAAGCCTTCGCCGCGGTGCTGCGGTCCGAAGGCATCGAGCTTCGGCGCGACGATTATTTCGCACGGCTTATCGGCTACAACGATCGCGATTGCTTCGCGCTGGTGATAAGCGAAAGCGGCAAGTCCGCCGACGCCGCCAAAATCCACGCCATGATCGAGCGCAAGGCCGTGCTCTATCAGGCGATGATCGCCGGCCGTGACGTGATGTGTCCGGGAGCGGAGGAGTTCGTGCGCCGATGCGCCGTGCGTTTCCCGCTGATGATCGTCACCGGCACGCTGCGCGCGGAAGCCGAGCTGATTTTGGGCCGTGCCGGCTTGCGCGGCGCCTTCCTGGACATCATTGCGGCCGAGGACGTCGAGCACGGCAAGCCCGCGCCCGACGGGTTCCTGATGGCGCTCGGGCGCCTCGGGTTTCTCCTACGCCCGCATCCGTCGATCGTCGGCGCGGAATGCCTGGCGGTCGAGGATACCGCCGCCGGAATAGAGTCCGCACGGCGCGCTGGCATGCGAGTGCTAGCCGTATGCCACACCGCGCCCGCAGGCGCGCTCGAAGGCGCCGACCTCGTCCGCACGTCGTTTCTGGAAACCGGCCTGGACGATATTCTGGCCCGCCTCTCGCGCAACTCTTAGGGAAGCTCTGCGCAAGTGCACCCTGTCATTCCGAGCGCCTCTAGCGGAGCCCAGGCGAAGCGAGCAAAGGAGTCGGCGACGTGCGTTTAGAATC
>JBOHWJ010000475.1:0-5610 GCA_050736495.1 Binataceae bacterium (SeqCode)
GGATTTGATAGCCCCGGTTTGAACGGCGGACGGAACCCGGCGGTGCTTCGCTTTTGCTCTGCATGACACAGTGTGCCCGCGACGGAGTGCTGGTCTTTTGTCATTCCGAGCCAAGCGAAGAATCCCGTGCCTTTTTCTCAACAATTGCTAGGGCGCGAGGCGCTTCGCCTCCTGCCACAGCGACTCTATCTCGGCCGGCGCAAGCCGCTTCAAATCAAGGCCGCGGGCGGCGATGAGCCGCTCGACGGCGGCGAAGCGGGCGATGAATTTATCGCAGGCGCGGCGCAGCGTTTCCTCGGCGCTCTGATCGACGAAACGCGGCGCGTTCGCGAGCGCCAGCATCATGTCACCTAACTCCTCCACCACGGCGTCGCGGTCGCCGCGTGCGAGCGCGGCTTCGGCTTCCTCAAGTTCCTCGCGCACCTTGGCCAGCACCGCGCCGATATCCGGCCAGTCCATTCCGGCTTGGCGCGCGCGCGCACCGAGTTTCTCCGCGCGCATCAGGGCGGGCAATGCGCGCGCGACACCGTCGAGCGCCGAGGTTTTGCCCGCGCGCCGGCGCTCCTCTTGCTTGATTCTGCTCCAATTTTCAAGCACCTCACCGACACTTTCCGCCTTGGCATCGCCATAGACGTGCGGATGGCGACGGACCAGTTTGTCGGCCGCCCCCGCGATCATTTCAATGACGCGAAAACGCCGCGTCTCCTCCGCGATCACGCTCGCGAACAGCGTCTGCGCGAGCAGGTCGCCCAATTCGTCGGCCAGCGCAGGCGAGTCGTCGCGTTCAATTTCGTTGGCTGCTTCGTAGGCCTCTTCGATCAGATGCTTGGACAGGCCCTGAAGCGTCTGTTCGCGATCCCAGGGGCATCGCACGCGCAATTCGCGCACGATTTCCAGCAGGCGCGAAAATCCGATTGCGTCAGCCGTCTTGAGGTCGTCGCTCATGGCGCGACGAGTCTAGCACAAGGGCGAATGCGCGTGCGGTGCGCCGGCGCCACGCCGGCTAACGGCAAGGGCGCGCTTGAGTCGCCGGGCCCCCGCATTGATGTGGAGCGAATCACGATCGAGCGTCCGTGAAGGTGCGAACGAACGCGGTGTCGGTAGTGCGTTCATATTGCGAGGACGACCAGAACTTAAGACCGTCCGCGGTATAGGTGAGGGCATATATGCGGCGCGCTCCGCGGTTGCGCAGCCGCCGTTCGATCTCGGCGACCAGCGCCCGCGCCAGGCCGCGTCGCCGCCGTGCCGGATGAACCGCCAGCCGGTAGATGTGTCCGCGCCAGTTGTCCCATCCGCCCAAAATCGAGCCGGCGATTTGATCGCCAATCATTGCGACCAGGAACAGGTCAGCGCACTCCCGCGTCAACATCCGGAGATGCGCAACCGTGTCGGTGACCGAGGGTCCTGAACCGGTCAGCTTCCACAATTGCAGCACTGACTCGCATTCTTCCAAGCGTGTTTCGCGAATGATGAATCGATTCATGGCCTCGCGCGAGTGTCGTTTCAGGCGCGGATTATCGGCTGGATCACCTTCTCCGTCAGGAAACTCGACAGGTCGCGGACGCCGTCGGCTGCGACTTCGTGGCCGCAATCGTATTCACGATAAACCAACGGCACCTTGAGCTTGCGTAGGGTCTCGACCGACTGGCGCGCGCGCGCAATCGGCAGCATCTCATCGGCGCGGCCATGCTGGATGAGCGCGGGCAATTGTTCGAGTGCCTCGTGATTGGTCGCGCGTTCGGCAAGCCGCTCAGGGAAGGCGGTCGAGATTCCGACCAGCGCGGCGAATTTCTCGGGGTGGCGAATCGCCAGGTTGTAGGCCATCATGCCGCCCTGGCTGAAGCCGAGCGCCACCAGCTTGCGCGGATCAGCCGGGTAGCGCTTGCATGCCTCTTCGATGAAAAGCTTGAGCGTGCCCACGGCGGCATCGACTTTTTCATCGTCGGGCTGCGAGCCCATCCGCATTTGGTACCATCCGTAACCGTTGATCGCGCCGATTTCGACTTCGACCGGTCCTTGCGGGCATATCACCAGGCATTTGCCGCCGGCGATAAACGGCGCCAAGCCCTGCAGGTCCATCGCGTTCGAGCCCCATCCGTGCATCGCGAAGACGGTGGGAAACGGGCCTTCGCCCGCTGGTTCGTAGATGGCATGAACGAGTTTCATCCGGGCGTCTCCTTGGTGGCGCAATCCACCCGCGCATCATAACCCTATGGCGGCGCCGGCTGCCAGTTAAGGAAATGGGTTAATCATCGCACGCCCGTCAGCTATGTTAGCTGTCGCGCGTTACGTGAAAGCCCGTCCCCGCCTCGGCTTTGAAAAAGGCGGTGAAGCGTTTTGCCGCGCCAATGGGGTGAGTGGGTCGGAAGTGGGCTGGCGTGCGTACGGAGAAAGGTTGAGCGGCGGAAGCAAAACAAAGTGCGTGCCGTGGCGGGCGGCGCGCGCCGCATTAATAGCGCCGTTCGCGGTGATCGCGCTCGCTGGCGCCGCCGGCGCGGCGGAGAGCGGAGCGGCGGCAACGCTCAGCAGCGGCAAGCTCGCCGGCGTCTTTTCCGGGCTGCTGATCACCGCGTTCGTTGCCTACGCGCTTTTCCTTTACACCAAGCCGCTACTCGAGCGGCGCGACCGCGGCCTCTTGTGGGCCGCGATAATTCTGTTCGGGATATGGGTTGTCAAGACCGCGGCGCTGCCGGTCTTTCCAGGCTTCAACGTCGACGTCGGCACCTATGAAGCGTGGGCCTTGAAGATCGCCACTGACGGTCCGGCGCGACTCTATACTCCTGGCTATTTCATCGACTATCCGCCCGGCTATCTCTATCCGCTGTGGTTGGCGGGATGGTTTGCGCAGGCGACTGATGCGAGCGGTCTGGCGCGTCGGATGATTGTCGAAATGCCGGCGCTGGTGGCCGATTTTCTGCTCGCGATGTTCATGTTCGTGTTCGTCCGGCGCACGCGGCGCGGGGCCCTCGCCTACGGCGTGATGCTGCTGGTGGCGCTCAATCCGGCGCTGCTGTTCGACACGATGGTATGGGGCCAGACCGATTCGGTGATGACTTTCGTGCTGCTGCTCGCGACCGCGATGATGCTGGAAGGCGAGTACGAGGTCGGGTGGGGGTTGACGGCGCTGGCCTTGCTGATTAAACCGCAGGCGCTGACGCTGGTTCCGGTCTTCGGCCTGTGGCTGCTCTTCAAATGCGATTACCGCAAGTGGTGGCGTTCGGCGCTGGCCTGCGTCGCGATGATCGTCGTCGGCGTGGCGCCCTTTCAGATCGATCACCCGTGGCTATGGCTACCCGAGCTCTACCACGCGACTGCCGCCTATTACCACGAAACCTCCGTCAACGCGTTCAACTTGATTGCGCTGGTGGGCGGCATACGGCAGTCCGACTCCGGCACTATCCTGGGAATCTCCTATTTCAACTTTGGAATGGCGCTGCTGGTGCCGCTCTACGCGTTCGTGGCGTGGGTGCTATGGCGCCATCCGACGCGGCGCAATCTGCTCTTCACCTGCTTTATGGCGCTGTTCGGCTTCTTCATGTTGGCGCCGCGGATGCATGAGCGTTATCTGTACCCGGCGGTCGCCTTCGTCATACCGCTCGCGCTGGAGGAACCGGTGATGCTGGGCCTGTTCGCGCTGCTGTCGATCACCTGCCTGATAAACCTGGCCTACGTGCTGCATACGCTTCAGACCACAGTGTTCATGGACGCAAGCGACCCGGTCGCGATGGGCACGGCGCTAATCAACCTGATCGGATTGGCAATAGCGGCGGGCTACGGCTATGCGCGGGCGGGCGTGGCCGATATTGACGTGAAGACCGGAGAAGGGCTGGAGAATTGGATGGGTACGGCACTCAGGGGAACACGCGTGAACTTCAAGCCGGGGCCGCCGCCCATCGATACTTATCGCGCGTTGCCGTGGCTGACCACCGACACTATTGTGCTGGTGGTGCTGGTGGCAGTGGCCGCCGCGCTGCGTTTCTGGAACATCGGACATCCCCACGAGATCGTCTTCGACGAGGTCCATTTCGTTGGCCAGGCGCGCCATTATCTGCACGCCGAGCCGTTTCTCGATCCGCATCCGCCTATCGACAAACTCATCATCGCGTTGGGAATCATGGTGTTCGGCGACCATTCGTCGAGCTGGCGCGTGGGCAATGCGATGCTTGGCACGATCATGGCGGGCGTCACCTATCTGCTCGGGCGGCGCATGTTCCGTTCGCGTCTGGCCGCGACACTGGCCGCCGCCTTCGTCCTGTGCGACGGCTTCTTCATTGTGGATTCGCGTATCGCCTGCATCGATATCGCCTATCTGACCTTTGCCGCGATCGCCTACCTGTTTTTGTTCCGCTTCATGCAGAGCGACGATCCAGCCGAGCGCCGGCGCACGCTGCTTTACACCGGAATCGCCCTCGGGCTTTGCCTCGGATCGAAGCTCTATGTTCCAGGGATTACATTTCTGCTGGTGGGCGGCTTCGTCGTTTTCACGCTGTGGCGGCCAGAACCGCTGCGCGCCGCGCTCTCGAACGACGAGCGCAGTCGCCGCCTGCTAGGCGCGGTGTTGCTGCTTGGTTCGGTTTCGGCCTTCTTCTATCTGGCCGCCTTCCTGCCCAAGTACTATCTCGGATGGTGGGGTGGCATCGAGGACCTGTTTCACTACTACAAGGAGGTGATGTGGTACGAGAACAGCGTCGTCGGCGCGACTCATCCGTACGCTTCGCCATGGTGGAGTTGGCCGCTGATGATGCGGCCGGTCGCCTACTGGCAGAATTTTCCCGCCAAAGGTCCGGTCGCGACTATCTGGGGCGCGGGCAATCCACTGACCTGGTGGGCGGTTATTCCGGCGATGACGATCACGGCGGTGCGCGCGCTGGAACGGCCCAACGTCACTCGCACGTTCCTGGTCATCGGCTACCTTGCCTATTTCGTCATCTGGATCCCGATCGTGCGCATCCTGTTCCTCTACCACTACATGCCGTCGGTCTATATCGGCTACCTGGCGCTCGGCGCGGTGATGGCCGATTTGTGGCGCGGCGAGGCCGAGGTCTGGGAATCGTTCGCCATGCTGATTCCGCTGCTGTTCGTCTTTATATTCGGCATTGGCCATGGCGCGGTTATATATGGGCCGGCGTGGGTCCCAAAGGCGGTGCTAGAAGGCGCGGGCCTGCCGTTGGTCATCATCTTCACGGTCGCTTACCTGGTGCTGATGCGCAAACCGCTGTGGCTCAACCGCTTCGTATTCATTTCCTTCGTCGCTGTTGCGGCGGCGATGTTCGTCTACTATCTGCCGGTGTGGATCGGTACGCCGATTCCCCGGATGGGCTATTACGCGCGAATGTGGTTCGAGGGGCCGGGGCTGCACAATTGGATCTGATCACGGGGCAATCAATATCGGCGCGAAAACAGATGGCGCGGCCATGCGCTTTGCTGATACTGGCCGTAATTGCGTGCACACTTTGCTTATCCGGATGGCCGCTTACCGCCGGCGCCGCCGACAATGCGACCGCTAATGCGGCGGGCAAAGCCGTCACAGTCGATCACGCAAATGCCTCCGCCGCTTCTGGCTCCAGCAGCGGTCACGCGCCGCATAACGCGACGGTGGCTGGCGTCAGC
>JBOHWJ010000476.1:0-2820 GCA_050736495.1 Binataceae bacterium (SeqCode)
TGCCACAGCCGCGCCAATTCGACCAGGGTCGAGGCGAACGCGGCCGAGCCAACCATGCAGAAGATTTTCGCGGCGATCATACCGCCGGTCAGGCGCAGCGATCGCAGCGCTGGCGCGGAAATTCCTCGGTCGTCGTCAGACAAAGCGGTTTTCCCTCGATACCTCCGCGGACCCGTGGGCGCCGTCATTGCGGAACAATAACACCGCTGGCCGCCGCATGGATATGTCAGGTGAGTAGGTAAAATCGCGGTGCGCGGCGCCGGCGGCTCCGGCAACGCGAGCCCGATGGCCCGCCGCGTGGAATGACGCGCGCCTGACTTGACGCCGCGCAGATGTTACGATTCGTGCACGATGGCCGAAAGCAGAATCAACGTCGAACAGGTACGCCACGTTGCGCGGCTGGCGCGAATGGAACTTAACGGCGCCGAAGAAGAACGGCTGCAAACCGAACTCAGCGCAATCCTCGCATATATCGACACGCTCAACGAACTCGACACCGCCAACGTCGCGCCGACCGCACAGGTCGGCGAAGCCGGCACGCCGATGCGCGAAGATGTGGTAAGCAACCTGCCCGCGCCTGACGAGATGCTGCGCAATGCGCCCGCACGCGAGGGGCGTTTCTTCAAGGTGCCGAAAATCATCGAGTGATCGAATGAATCGCGTGAATCGGCGCATCCAGCCACGGAAGGGCGCGGCGCCCCTTCCGACTCTTCAAGGCCGTTACTTATGACTGTGGAACTCAACAGACTAACTATCACCGAGGCGCGCGACCTGCTCGCCCGGCGCGAAATTTCGGCCTGTGAACTGACGCGCGCCTGCATGGACCGGATTGCCACGACCGAACGCACACTCAACGCCTTCATCACCGTATGCGCGAGCGAAGCGATCGAGCAGGCCGAGGCCGCCGACCGCCGCCTCGACGCGGGCGGCGCGCCGGCGCTATGCGGCATACCGCTGGCCATCAAGGACATCTATTTGACGCGCGGCGTGCGCACGACCTGCGCCTCGCGCATCCTGGAAAACTTCGTCTCGCCGTACGACGCGACCGTAATCGCCAGGCTGCGCGGCGCGGGCGCGGTGTTCGTCGGCAAGGCCAACATGGACGAGTTCGCGATGGGCTCTTCGACCGAAAATTCCGCCTTCGGGCCAACGCGTAATCCCTATGACCTCGCGCGTGTGGCGGGCGGTTCATCCGGCGGATCGGCGGCGGCGGTCGCAGCCGATGAATGTCTGGCCGCGCTCGGCACCGACACCGGCGGCTCGATACGCCAGCCGGCCGCCTTTTGCGGCGTCGTCGGCATCAAGCCGACCTACAGCCGCGTGAGCCGCTACGGGGTGATCGCATACGCGTCGTCGCTCGATCAGGTCGGTCCGTTCACCAAGAGCGTGCGCGACGCCGCGATCATGATGCGCACGCTGGCCGGCGTCGACCCGCGCGATTCAACCTGCGCCGCGCGGCCGGTGCCCGACTATGAGCGAGCGCTCAGCGGCGACGTCAAAGGCATGCGCATCGGTGTGCCGAAGGAATATTTCGTCGAGGGGATGGATGCCGAAGTCGAGGGCGCGGTACGCGCCGCGCTGAAGCATTACGAGTCGATGGGCGCGCGCGCGGTTGAAATCTCTTTGCCCCATACCAGCTACGCGATCGCCACCTATTACGTGGTCGCCACCGCCGAGGCCAGCGCCAATCTCGCCCGCTACGATGGCATCCGCTACGGCCTGCGGGTGGCAGCGGATAACAATATCGAATTGTACAATCGCACGCGCGCGGCCGGTTTCGGCGCCGAGGTCAAGCGCCGCATCATGCTGGGAACGTTCGCGTTGTCGGCGGGCTACTACGATGCCTATTACCTGAAGGCGCAGAAGGTGCGCACCTTGATTCGGCGTGATTTCGAGCGCGCGTTCGAGAGCTGCGACATAATCGCGACGCCGGCGACGCCGACCACCGCCTTCATGCTCGGCGAAAAGACCGATGATCCGCTCAAAATGTACCTGTCGGACATCTTCACAATCTCGGTCAACCTGGCGGGCCTGCCCGGACTCGCGCTGCCGTGCGGCTACGACGGCAAGGGCCTGCCGATCGGATTGCAACTTATCGGACCGCCGTTCGGTGAAGAGTCAATCCTGCGCGCGGGCGACGCGTATGAACGTGCGGGCGCGTTTGCGCGGCGTCCGCCGGCGATATGAGGCGTGGGCGTGGCTCTTCACATGGCGCGAGCATGCAAGGAATCCGCAAAGACGCGCGGCGGCGATGCGCGCGTCCTAAACAAACCCTAAATGGCATCGGCAGGGAAATTTGCAATGGCCTCCGGCGACTATGAAGCGGTAATCGGACTCGAAGTCCACACTCATCTGCTGACCCGGTCGAAGCTTTTCTGCGGCTGCTCGACCGCTTTCGGCGCACCGCCGAATGAAAACGTGTGCCCGGTATGCATGGGCATGCCGGGCGTGCTGCCGGTGCTCAACCGCCATGCGGTGGAACTGGCAATCCGCACCGGGCTCGCGGCGCATTGTGAAATAGCGCCCTGCTCGATCTTCGCACGCAAGAGTTATTTCTACCCCGACCTGCCGAAGGGCTATCAGATTAGCCAGTACGAACTGCCGCTATGCAGGGGCGGCTATATCGATTTGCCGGCCGGCACCGATGGCAAATCCAAACGCGTGCGCCTGGTGCGCATCCACATGGAGGAGGACGCCGGCAAGAATATTCACGAGACGGGTTCGAGCTTCGTCGATTTCAACCGCTCGTGCGTGCCACTGATCGAGATCGTGAGCGAACCCGACATCCGGTCGGCCGCCGAGGCCGACGCCTATCTGCAC
>JBOHWJ010000477.1:0-6609 GCA_050736495.1 Binataceae bacterium (SeqCode)
CATGTAGCCTTGGATCCGGTAGGTTACGTTAGCGGCAATCTCGAGCGCCTTGTTGGGTCCGCTGGGATCGGGGAAGGGAAATCCCGCCACGTAATTCTCGAGCTTCCAGCGGCCGTCCGACTGTTTAACCAGCCGCGCCTGCCCGCCGTATTTTTCATTCGCTTCAATGAACGGCTTAGGCAACGGATAGACATGGGTAGCGGCGACGTGGATCTCAAGGTCGGAAGGCATCTTCCAGAACCATTTGCCTTCGAAGAATCCCTGCACGCCCTCCGTGAAGAACTGCTTGTACTGCTGCCAATTTTGCATGGTGATCACAGTACCCGGAGGAATCGTCGCGGCGGGATTATCCGCGAGCGCGGGCGTGGCGATTGCGCCCGCGCCGATACCGAGCGTTATCAGCAAGCCCCATAACCAGCGTGACATACTCATACCTCTTGCCTCCTCTTACTCGTGATGGCCTGCTGGGCTCCATCGATGGGCGCCCAGCGGCGCTTTCATCCAAAAAAGACGGATAGCGAGCGGCATTGACTCGCCTTACGGCGCGTCACGCGATGCGCTTTGCGTGACAACTCAAAATGTTAAGGGATTACTGCGAGAGCGGGTCAGATGCAGCCGGCGTCGCGCCAGAGAATTCAGATCGCGCGCGACCGCCACTCATGTCAGCGCCGGATTCGGTCCGGACGCCGCGCAAACGGCCGTCACCATCATTCCACTCGAAAAGATTGCTCACACTCCTTTCGCGGCGGTACACGCCCATCACAGGTTGCATCCGCCGAGCTGCGTGAAGCTTGCACTTCATCACGCTTAACGAACTTGCGTTTAGCCCAATTGAACCGACCATGTCAACATGGATTCTGGTAGCGGCTATTTGACCTGGTTTGCGGTGAATTGAAATTTTTGGATTTTATTAGCAATCATTGACGAGGTTTTTCCTTTGTTTGCGTCCGACTGGCGGAACGAAAAGCGCATACCGACTGCCGTGGCGGGTTTCGGCTGCGGTCGCGAAAAAAGGGCGATGTGCATTGCCGCGTACCGCTGCCCGCACTCACCCTTGGTCCCGTCGTAGCGGAACGTTACCGCGCGGAGATGATGCGGCTCGCGCGCTATCGCATGATCTGCATCAGGCCGCTCGGCGTCGAGTACCTGGAAACATTGAAATACTGCGGCGGCACCGCGTCGTTGATAACGATGTCGCGGCCGGCACCGTCGGCGGTAAAGGTGTAGGTGGCGTGGTCGTTCTGCAGATCCCAGAATCCCAAGCCGAGCGAAGCGAGTGTCGCCACGCCAACGTTGGGCACGATGCGCGCTCGGAAGGAGACCGCGCCAACCTTCCACAATTTCATGTTGGCGTCGTAGAGATCCATCCACTGCTCGTGGAAGAACGACTTGTCGACATACATGATGCGTTTGCCATAGCAGTAGCCGGAGGCCTGGCTGGGAATCCGGCGAACGTCGATCACATAAGTGTCGCGCACGCTCCAATTGCCCCACGACGGCCTGGCCCATCCGAGCGGCATGTCGTAATTCGCGGGGAAGTCGCCGTCGGCGGTGGTAAGATTCGCCAGCGCGAGAACCTTCTGATCGTGCAGATAGTTGGCGGTGAAAATCGAGATGCCGCCGTTGAAGCCGGCCTTCTCGTCGTCGTGCGTGAAGTCCGTGCTGAACAGCGGCGCGCAACGCGCGGTGCTCGCCACGCGCAACGAACGGCGCAGCGAGGGCACGTAGATGAAATTGCCCTCCGGTTTGTCGGTATCCTGGTAAAAAATCGTGAGGTCGGCCGTATAGCGTGATTCTTCCGGCTCTTCAATCATGAGCCATTCGGTCAGCCATGCGCCCTCCGCTCCCGGGTCGGTGGCCGGCACGCCGGGGTCGGTGTTGTAGGCGAGCTGGCGATAGACGGCCGCGAACTTGAGGCAGTTGGAATTGCCAAAGCGGTCCTGAATACAGGTACTGCCAAGGCCGGTTTCAGGCGAAAGCACGCTGATATGTGGACCGTAGGCATACCATTCGTCAGCGAGAATTTTCTGCCCTTTGTTGGGTTCCGCCGGATCGGGAAAGGGACGGCCGCCCTGGAAGTTCGCAAGTTTCCAACGGCCGTCGGCCTCCTGAACAAGCTGAACCTGGCCGGAATATTTTTCGGTCGCCTCCATGTAGCTCTTCGGCAGCGGATAGTTGTAGGTCGGACCGATGTTGATCTCGACGTCGGCGGGCATTTTCCAAAAATAGGTGCCCTCGAACAACTTGATCATGCCGTCGGGCATAAAGTCCTTGTACTGCCGCCAATTCGACATCGTGATCTTGGTGCCGACCGGAATCCCGTTGGGGCCGACGGTCAACCCGGGCACCCCCGCAACCGGCTGAAATCCACTGGGAACCGATGAAGCCGCAGCTAAAGAAGATGCGGCAGGAGCCGCCATCGAGGCAGTCTGATTGGCCGGCGCGGAGGCGGCTGAAGCGGTTGCCACGGTTTGAGCGTCAGCGGTACCCGCAAAGGCGAGGGCCGACGCGATCGCAAAAACGACGAGCATACGAAACATTCCGCGCGACTTGGTCATATGAAAAAGAGCCTCACCAATTGAATCCCCAGGCAAATCGGTCGCACAACTGTACCGGCCCGCCGCCACCAAGCCAATCCCATTATTTTTGTGCTTTGACCTCGACTCCATCTGGCGCGGAAAGCGCGGCTGGCGCTACCGTTGTTGTTGCCAGCATCGCCCGAACGCATTAGCCAACCGTCGCGCTCGCACATGGGTACTCGCTCAATCCGCCGACACTTGACTCATTATCCGCATCAGGCCGCCAGGCGTCGAGTGCCTCGAAATGTAGTCGTCTTGATTTCGGTGGTTTGGCGTCGACCACGCATCTGCCGGTCGCGCGGCCAGATTCTGGTTCGGGTTTTGACTCAGATCTTGTCGAGCACCATCACCAGCAGCACCATCGGCAGGTAAATCAGCGAGACCATCAATACCCGCCGCGCCGCTATCGCGAGCGACGGACTCCTCACCAGCCTCACGCCGTAGAACAGCATGACCACGCCGAGCACCACCGCGAACGGCAGGTAGAACATTCCGGCGAAGCCCATCAGCGTCGGCATCATGCCGAAGCCGACTAACACCACGGTCGCCGCGAGCATCAGGATGTTAGCCGGATTGCCGTACGGCCGATCTTTGGGCAGTAGACGGATGCCCGCGCGCGCGTAATCTTTCTGGTACAGCCGCGCGATCGAGAGCGAATGCGGCAGTTGCCAGAAAAACATGATGCCAAACAAGACGAACGGTTCGACCGCCAAGGTGCCGCGTACCGCCGCCCATCCGATTACCGGCGGCAACGCGCCCGGCACCGCGCCAACCACGTGGCATAGCCATGAGTGGCGCTTCATCGGCGTGTACGCGAACAGGTAGAGCACCGTTATTACACCGGTCACGAGCGCCGTCAGCGGATTCACCGAGCTCCAAAGGTAGCCGATTCCGGCGATCGTGGTGATCAGGCCGAACGCCAGCGCCTCGACCGGCCTGAGACGTCCGGCCGGCAATGGGCGATGGCGCGTGCGGTTCATCCTGGAATCCGCCTCACGCTCGATATACTGGTTGAGCGCGAGGGTGCCGCCGGCGGCGAGCGCCGTGCCGGCCATCAGCTTAATCGCGATCAGGAAGTCGAACTGGCCGTTGACGCTGCCCATGTAGAAGCCCGCGAGCGTGGTGATCAAAACCATCGCGAGCACGCGGGGTTTGGTCAGTTCAAAATAGGCGGCCACACGTCCATGTGCGGACGTTAGCCTGGTTTCGACGGCGACGGCCTCGGGATTCACACTCAATTACCTTGCGACCGCCTGCGTAAGCGGCGTCGGGACTTTAGCCTGTAAGCGCGCCGATGCCAATCCGGTGAGGGCCCAGGCGCGAATCGCAAGCGATAGACTGGTGGCCAGCACCGCCGCGCCGATGGCGACGTGGGCGGTGGTCGGGATGACCGCGCGCTGACTCAGGACCGTGAGCGCGCCCAGCGTAATTTGCACGATGAGCAGCACCAGCAAACCGATCGCGCGCCGGCGCAGGCGCGCCTCACCCGAAAAATAGTGCAGCACGCGCGCGGCCGTCCAAATCACAAAAATCGTGACGACCACGGCACCGCATCGATGAGCGAAGTTGATGGCGATGAACTCGTCGAAGTGCGGCGGTATCAAATGGCCAAAGGCGAATGGAAAATCCGGGATCGCGAGCCCCGCGCCCAGATGCCGCATCAGCGCGCCGATGATTATCTGCAAGTAGATGACGGCCGTCGTGATAGTGGCAAGCACGGGCAGCGACGGCCGCGCGTAATCGGTTTTCATATGCGGGCGTGCGACAAATTCGGGACTGGTGAAAATCGCCAGCGCCACCACCACGCAGAAAAACGTCTGCCCCGTCACCGCGTGCGCAACCGCTATCGGCAATGGCAGCCCGTACAGCACCGTAATTCCGCCCAGCACCGCTTGAACGATAACCAGCGCGAAAGCCGCCAGTGCGAGGTTGCACAACCATCGGCGCCGCTCCACAAAGCACATCCATAGCGCCAGGATGAGCGTCAGGATGCTGACTATGCCGGCGACCAACCGATGACTCCACTCGAATCGCACCCCGCCGATGAGCTTCGGAATCAGGTGGCCAAAGGCGAGCGGCCAATCCGGCACCGACAGTGCCGAACCGGTGGAAGTGACCAGTCCGCCGACGAAAATAAGGATGAAAGTTGCCACCGCCACCGCCACCGCACAGCGATGCAGTGCGCGCGGCGGAGAGATACCGGCCGGGGCGGATGCGCGTTCAGCCATCGGAGCGCCCCGCTTTGACGGCCAGGCAGCCGGTTGCTTCAGTGATCATTAGAAACACGCAAACTTGCTTGATCCTGGAATGAAGAAAACTAAAAAAACATATCAAGGCCGCGCGACCTTTTCCATAGTTGCCGCGCCGGCCTGTGAGTGCTTGAGATGACGCGAAAATAGGGGTGACAATGCGGCAATCGCTGGGTCCGCGCCTGCCACCGGGGTAGAATGCGCGGTCTGCGATAGCGACGGTCGCGCGGGCGCGCATTTCCGGGCGCAATGAAGCGCGACGTTCGCCGCCCCATCCACGGTGCCGACATAGTAATATCGCGGCGATTTTCCTAGCTTGAGGATCGGAGGAAGCATGGCGAGTGCAGCGGCAACCTTGTCCCAGACCTTCGAGCGCCAGGCCGACAAATACGGCGCCCGGGTTTTCTTGCGGGACAAACGTCAAAAGGAATGGCGCGATCACTCGTGGCGCGAGATCGCCGACGCCACCATGCGTCTGCGCGCCGGCCTCATTCGGTTCGGCATCAAACCCGGCGACCGAGTCGCAATTCTGGCCGATAACTGCCCGCAATGGGTCGTCGTCGACCAGGCCGTGCTGGGACTGGGCGCGATCGTGGTACCGCTCTTCACCACCAGCGGCGTCGAAGAAACCCGTCACGTGATCGCCGATTCAGGCGCATGCCTGGTCGCTGCCTATGGCGACCAGCTCATAAAGAAGGTTGCCGGGCTGCGCACCTCCCTTCCGGCGGTCGCGGGTATGCTCGCGATGCATCCGGGTGCGGCGGCTGACAACGCCGGCGAATTCAAGCTAATGACGCTCGCAGGGATGAGCGGCGGCGATCCGATGCCAAGTATCGAAGGCAGCGGCGACGACCTCGCGACGTTCATCTATACTTCGGGCACCACCGGCGCGCCCAAGGGCGCCATGCTGACGCATTGGAATATCCTCTCAAACTGCGATGCTAACGCGCGCGTGCTCGATCTCGACGAACACGACTTGACACTCTCGTTTCTGCCAATCGCGCATTCCTTCGAGCGCACTGGAAATTATTACACCGTAATGATGGTCGGCGGCACGATTGCCTACGCCGAAGGGCTGACGCAGCTAGCACAAAACCTGCTCGAGGTCGAACCTACCGTCTTGCTGACGGTGCCGCGCCTACTAGAGGTGGTTTACAACCGCGTGATGCGCACAGTGGCCGAGGCGCCGCCCATGCGCCGCAAGCTGTTCAACGCGGCGGTCGCGACTGGCGCCAAGGCGGCGGCGTATCGCCATCACGGACGCTCGGTGCCGGCTTATCTGGAATTGCAGATGGCGTTTTTCCGCCGCCTGGTGTTCAAGCGGATTCGCGCCATTTTCGGACGGCGGCTGCGCTACCTGATCTCGGGCGGGGCGCCGCTGCCGGCTGAAATCAACCGCTTCCTGAGCGCGGCTGAACTTCCAATCGTCGAAGGCTACGGCCTGACCGAGGCCTCGCCGGTGGTCGCTTGCAACCGTCACGGGCACATCCGCGCCGGAACCGTCGGACAGCCGCTCTACAACCTCGAGGTCAAGACCGCCAGCGACGGCGAACTCCTCGTACACGGGCCCAACGTGATGAAGGGCTACTACGGGCGCGAAGCGGAAACGCGGGAGGTTATCGACGCGGACGGCTGGCTCCATACCGGCGACATCGTGCAAATCGACGCCGAGGGCTACATCAGGATCACCGACCGTAAGAAGGAGATCATCGTGCTCTCAGGCGGCAAGAACGTGTCACCCGCCTATCTCGAAAGCCGTCTGCAGCGCGATCCGTACATCG
>JBOHWJ010000478.1:0-2992 GCA_050736495.1 Binataceae bacterium (SeqCode)
CCGTTGGTGAAGGCTTGGCCGAGGCACCGGGCGGCGAATCTTAAGTCGCGCGCGCGTCGGTTTTTAACCCCAGGATGAGATGGCGCGAAGCGCCATCTCATCCTGGGGCGGCCGAAACGCGGAGGCATCAACGGTGATGCGCCTATGCGCGTGCCGTTCCACCCCTGCGCCAATCGGTGCACCGCTCGCGCACCGCATTGGGCGTAGCTACGCGCTCGCCGCCGGCGTTGCCGATGCGGTTGACGCCGCAGGCGGCCTGCCGGCCGCGGCTTTGTTGCCATGGGCCGCGGCGTAATGCTGCTGGCACAAGCTGCCGCGGAAACGCGGCTTGCGGCATTTCTCCGTCGTGCAAATCTTATAGCGCGGCTTCGGCATCTGGCCGTGCCGCCACAGCCGGTAATGCCTGCGGCAATAGCCCTTGGCAATTACCTCGTGGTTGCAGTCGTTAACTTTGCAGGTTCCTTTGTTCGCCATTAATTCTTCTTCGCCGATTTTCTTCAGAATTCCGCCTTCAATTCGCGGCTGAGCAATGCCTCGACCATAGCGTTTGCGGGCGCTGCTTCATAGAGGATGCGATAGACCGCCGCCACGATCGGCATCTCGACCCCGAGGCGCTCGGCCAGCAACTTTATCGAGCGCGCATTGACGATGCCCTCGGCCACGGGTGCGCCTTCATGCGGCGGCGGCAACGGCTCGCCATGGGCAATTGCAAGGCCAAGTGCGCGGTTGCGTGAAAGTTCGCCGGTACAGGTAAGCACGAGGTCGCCGAGTCCCGCCAGTCCCGCCATGGTTTCGCGCCGTCCGCCCGCAGCCGACGCCAGCCGCATCAATTCCGCCAGTCCACGCGTGATCAGCGCCGCTCGCGCACTTGAACCGAGCGTCAGGCCATCGCTAACGCCCGCCGCTATCGCGATCACGTTTTTGGCCGCGCCGCCCAGCTCAACACCGATTATATCGCTGCTGCGGTAGATCCTCAGCGCGCGAGCCGCGAACAGGCTCTGCACGTTGCGCGCGACCGCCTCGTCGCTCGCGGCAGCGACCAACGCGGCTGGTTTGCCGCGCGCGATTTCCGCGGCGAATCCCGGTCCCGAGAGCACCGCTATCCGCTTTGCCGGCGGCGCCATCTCGGCGAGCATCTGGCTCATCGTTTTGAGTGAGTCCTGTTCGACTCCCTTGGTCACGCTCACGATGGTCGCGTCAGACGCGATCGTCCCGCACAACGGTGCGACCATGTCACGCGCGAAGCGCGAGGGTATCGCCATCACCACGACCGCCCCCGCGCGCACCGCATCGGTCCAGCGCTCGCTCAGCTCGAGCTTCGCTGGCAAGGCCACGCCCGGCAAATAGGCCGCGTTCTCGCCGCTTCGCCGAATAGCCGCAAGCTGAGCCGCGCGGCGTCCACATAGGACGGTCGCGTGGCCGTTGTTCGCCAGCGTCAGGGCGAGCGCAGTGCCCCATGCGCCGGCGCCCAATACCACCGCCTCTGCCATATCGCCTTACTGCGGCGGCGTCTCCCGCTCAGGCGACCGCATGCACCAGCCGATAAAGCGGCGCCAACTCGCGATAGGCGTCGAGCAGTTCCTCGCGGTCCAGCCGGAGCGATTCCTTAACGTTCCAGCCGAAGCCCAGGTCGAACCCGCCGGTCTTTTTGTTGAGGCCCTCCGCAAGCGCCGCGAACAGCTCGGTTTCCGCCGGCGCTGGAGCGGGCAAAATGTTGAAGTCCCACGTGCCGTAACGCGCGATGCGGGTGCCCCTGAAGTCCTTGACCAGTTGGGGGGTCCTGGCCTTGAGGCTCTTCGCCATTTCGGGGCGCTTGTCAGCTTCCGATTTGACCACCACCCGCGCATGAAGCCCGGCACCAGAGACGCATAGCGCGAGGTAGCCGTGGCGCTTGTAGCCCCTGGCCGAAGGGCCAAACGCCGCCCAGGTTTCCGGCGGCGGATTGACCGTGCGGCGCGCATGCTTGGCGACATGGGGGAAGAACTCCATACGGAGCTTGCGCGCGAGTGCGGGCGCCAGTTCATCGCCGATCCGGATCAACTTGGGCCGGACATGGGCGTAGATCTGCTGCATCCGCTCGTTGAAGCCCTCGACCTTGAACACTGCGAAGTCGATCGGCGCGAATCCCAACGTCGCCACGGTTGTCACCTTCCTCAAGCTGCGTCTGCGAGTCTAGCCGGTTTCACGCTCAAGTGCTGTCAGCAAAAGCGGTCGGCCGCATCGGGCGGTTTCATCCGTCGCTCTGCCGCTCGGAGGCCGCCTGTGCCGCCTCCCAGTTGCGTCCGTCAAAGGACGTGATCATGAGCTTGCCCAAGTCGACACCTTCGACGCAGCGCAAGTTAACGTCGATTTTGTCAGGGGCCGATCGCGCGATATAGAAGGACGCGACGCCGCATCGGGGACAGAAATGATGGCGCGCCGTATGCGTGTTGAACGTGTAGGTCGCCAGTTCCTCCCACGGCGTCAGCAGGCGGAAGCGCTCACGCGGGATAATCCAATGCACGTAAGCTTTCCTGGTGCAAATCGAGCAGTTGCATCGCGACACTCGCTCGATCTCGCCGTCGGCCTCGAAGCGCACCTTGCCGCAATGGCATCCGCCGCGATAAGTCATTTATGCATCTCCTGGTCTGCGCCGCCGCCACCGCAATGGCGCCCGGTCAATCATAACCAAATAACCCAATGGCGCGCGACGAATGGCGCCGGGCCTTGGATTTTGCACTCTGGCTCGCACAGGCAAGGGCCGCCGCATCGCTTGCACGCATATAATGGCGTGGCAACCGGCCAGGCCTCGCGGCGGCGCCGCCGCGCCCTACAATGCCGGTCCGCTTTGCGGTAGTTAAAGATGCAGGACGCGCGAGAGGTGACCTACGATGGACTTGACCGATACGCATGAAGAGGCGGCCTTTCGGCTGCAAGCGCGCGAGTGGCTGGAGAAAAATGCGCCCAAGGGAATTGTCGACCGTGGTTTTGCGCTGCCGATAGACCCGGAGTC
>JBOHWJ010000479.1:0-7413 GCA_050736495.1 Binataceae bacterium (SeqCode)
ACCGTGAGCGGCGCCCGTTCGCTGCCGGCCCCGCAATGGACCAGCACGCGCCCGCCGCCCGTCATTGCGCGGTCGATTATTTCCGCCGCGGTGTCGAGGCTGCCGATGCCGTCGCGCAGGAACGGAATCCAGGTCGCGTTAGGCGGTTCGTCGAAGGGCTTCTCCTCGAGCATGCATATGATCAGGCCGTCGAAGCCGGAACGTGCATCCACCATATCGCCAACAAACAGGTTGTCGACTACCTCGGTCATGCGCCCGGAGTCCTTTCCTTTTTTCTCCACCACCGCATCACAAATCGCGCCAGGCTATTGAAGTGAACCTCCGGTCAGGCTTGGTGCAACCTAACCGCCGTACATATCGCACGCGGGCGCGCTGTATCCACATGACTTCAGCATGATTTCAGCGCGTAGCATCCGCCGCCTCGGCGCGTCGCGCGGGGAAGAGCCCACGGTAGCAATCCCGCCATCAACGCGCTAGCAATGTTGACGCGGCGTCACCGGGTGTGGGCGCACAATCGAAACGGGAGGTGCAGATGGAAATGGCCACCGATCAAAACGTTCAAATGGTAACCAAGACTTGGCAAGCATTGGCCAAGGGCGATATCGAGACCGCGATCGCCAATATGTCGGACGAAGTCAGTTGGGTGGTACCGGGCAAGATAGCCAACGTCTCCGGGCTGAAGCGCGGCAAGCAGGCGGTACGCGAGTTCGCCGGAGGCATCGGCAAGTCCTTTCCCAATGGCTTGCACACGGAAATCCGCAAGACCCACAATGCCGGCGACACTGTGATTCTGGAACTCACGAATCAGGGCAAAGCCTTCAACGGCAAGGACTACGAGAACGAATACTGCTTCATCTTCGAGGTCGAGAACGACAAGATTCGCCGCATCCGCGAATATGTCGACATGCATACGGTGGTGCAGACGCTATTCGCCAAGTAGCGCGCGGGCGGGATGCGCTGATTGCGATTGCGCTCAGCCGGATGGCTCAATGGCGTTTGTCGCGCGGTGCTCACGAAACGGCTTGGCGCGCAGCCTCCGCGGTAGCGTTGCGCCGGCGTACGAACGAATAGATCGGCACCGCGCTGAGCGCGATCAACAATCCCGGCCAGGTGTAGTGCGGCTTGACTATCAGCAGGTCCGCCATTAATGCGACCGCCGCGACGAGATAAGCGGCGGGAACATACGGATAGCCCCAGGCTCGATAAGGGCGCTCGGCCTTAGGCGACCGCACGCGCAATACAAATACCGCCGCCACGGTCAACACGTAAAATAAAAGCTGCGCGAAGATAACGTAGTCGAGCAGCTCCGAATAGGTGCCCGACAGCGCCAACAGCGCCGCCCATCCGCCCTGCATTATGAGCGCGGCCGCAGGCACCGAGGCGCGATTCAATCTGCCCGCCGCGGCGAAGAAGACGCCGTCCTCCGCCATCGCATAGATGACGCGCGCGCCGGTCAGAATCAGCCCATTGGCGCATCCGAATGTTGAAACCATTACGAGGATGGCGGTAATCGTCGCGCCGGCGCCACCCCACACCATCTGCATCGCGGCGGCGGCCACACGATCGCTGGGCGCATTCGCGATTCCGTGGGCGAAAACGGGCGGTAGCACCGAAGTAATGGCCGCGCTGGCGCCGCCCGCCGCGGGCAGTTCGAACAGATACGCAACGTTGGTAAGGATGTAGAGCAAGATGACAACGCCGGTACCAAAAGCAAGCGCGCGCGGCAGATCACGTTTGGGATTGCGCACCTCGGAAGCGGCGAAGGTGACGGTCGCCCAGGCATCGGCGGAGAAAAGTCCGCCAACCATCGCGGCGCCGAACGCGGCGAGCAGGCTCGGCGTGAGCGGATGCGCGCCGAAAAACGCCGGCGAACTGCCAAAATTTGCGCGAATCGCCCCAACGTTCGGCGCTATCAGGCATCCCAACGCGATTATCAGCAAAAGCGAAAGCAGCTTCGCGCTGGTGAAGGCGTTCTGCACCAGCCGGCCCAAGTTGAGGCCGCGCAGATTAACTGCCGTCAGCAGTGCGATTACGACGATGGCACCGAGTCGCTCGCCGGAGAGACCCACACCGGCGTAGCCGAACCACAGACGCGCGCCAAGCGCCGGCCAGATAACGCCGCCGAAGCGCGCAAACGCGACCGCCACGGCCGCGATAGTGCCGGTCTGAATCACCAGCAACAGCGTCCAGCCGAAAGAGAAGGCCCATACGCCGCCGTAGGCTTCGCGCAGGAAGACGTATTGCCCTCCCGCCTGCGGCATCATCGCGGCCAATTCACCATAGGCCAGTGCGCCCGCGATCGTCATCAGGCCGCTCACCAGCCATACCGCCAGCAATCCCGCCGGCGATCCCACCTGCCGCACGATATCAGCCGAGACGATAAAGATACCCGAGCCGATCATCGAACCCGCGACGATCGTCACGGAATCGAATAACGACAGGCCCGGCTTCAACCCTGTGGATCCCATCCGCTCCTCCCCACATCGGAACACCGCCGACAACTTGAGGAGAAATCTTAGCAGGTGCGCCCGCGTTACATCAGCAAGCGCATATGGGGGGCGCGGTACGACCTATTAGCAAAGACCGCGGTTTGGGTGGAGAATCAGGTGGAATGTCATGTCATGGTTATCCGTCTTTCGTCGAACGGAGGAATACATGGCGGCACGCAAGAGCGGCTCACCAGTGCGCGAGACACGCGGTGTCGACGCAGCTAAGTCAAGCCAGATAAAGCAATTGCGCGCGACTGTGCATGAGTTCAGGATCCGGCTCCAGCACGAGGCGCGGCAAAGGCGGCTTGATCTACGCCTGCTGGCCGAGGCCAAGCGGACGCGCACCCGCATCACCCGCGAAATGACGGCGCTGCGCGAGCAGGAACGCCGACTCGCAAAACAACTGCGCAAGGCGCTGGGCGAGTCCGGGCGTGAGGAACGTACGCGACGGCGGGCGCAAGCTCGTGTTGTGGAATTGCGCGCCGCACTCAAGCGTAAAACCGAGGAGCTGCGTCGCAAGTCGATCGCGGCGGCGAAGGCCGCGGCCGCTTGCGCCGAGGCAGCGGCTATGAACGAGCACGAAATGGCGCCCTCGGCTTCCGCGATCGAAACGCCCGCATCCTCCGCAATGGAGACGAGCACAGTGACTGGCGCCGGCGATGAAAGCCCTGGCCGCGAACGCTTGCCACAAGTCTGACGCTCGGCGAATCAGGCTGACACGGTAGGCGGTCAACACCATGGGCACCTCACGCGGGGGCGATCCGGCGGTGCATTGGTGTGCGTGCGCCGGGGCGGCTAGCTATGCGCCGCGATGCGTGGCGTCGAAATGTGAAAACATGAAAGGGTTGCGGACGGCGACTAGAAATGCCGCCGCGCGCCCGCCCGGGCGAGCGTGCGGCGGCGAGTTGGAGTCAGCCTGACTTATGAAGCGGCAGGAGGCGCAGCCGGGGGGGCCGCTTCGCCGCCGGCAGAAGGCGCAGCCGGGGGAGCCGCCTCGCCACCGTTAGGGCTCGCTTCGGGAGAAGCGGCTTCGGGAGCGGCCATGGATGCCGACGCCTCGGGAGCCGGATTCTCCTCGGACGACTTGTTACACGCCATCGCTGCAAAGAACATCGGAATCAGCAGCAGAATCAGGATTTTACGCATCGCTTCCTCCTTCGTCCATTCGCGCCTAGTCTTATAGGCACAGCAGTTGAAAGGGCAGGATACTGTAGGTGCTTCACGACTTCAAGGCAGTTCAGCGGCGATGAGAATGCTCGATTGCGAAGTGTCACTCCGCTTATCGGCCGCGCGAAATGCGCCGCCGATAAGCGCAAAGGTTTACCCGGTGCGTTGTCGCTGCCTCCGATGCATTTCAGAGAATGCGTGCAATAGTTCAACGCATCGCTCAAGGCACGATATGGTAAAGTTCGTGCAAATCCGCGAAACATTTTGCTTGTTGATCGCACCGCGTGTATTATCTCGCGCAACAGCCACATATACGCACACAGGAGGATGGGGAAGTGGCGGTGGTGCGAAGCTTTATTCTTTCCGGTGGGCTGGGGGGCGCGCCCGCGCGCGTGGTTGAACCCGAACTTGATATGAACCGCCTGCGGCCGCGTCCATCGGCGGCAGGGTCGTGGATGAGAGAGTTGATGCGATGGCTGATGCCCAACGGGCACGCGGTCGGTGCGCCAATGCGCTCCATTGACCGCGAGCTCGAAGAGGCGTGGCCAACGCGGGACCTGTGAACAGCGGCCGCACCTGAAACGGCCGCCAGGCGGGGAACTGATCGATGGGCCGTATCGCCCGTATCTCCAGCGGCGCGCCTTGGGAAACGATCTTCGGCTATTCGCGCGTGGTCAGGGCGGGCGGATGGGTGATGGTGTCAGGAACGACGTCGTTCGATAGCCGCGGCAATATCGTCGGCGTGAACCAGATGTATGTGCAGGCGCGCCAGGCGATCAGCAATATCGCCGCCGCGCTCGAACGCGCAGGCCTGAGCCTCACGCAAGTCGTACGCACGCGCGTATTCGTGACCGACCTGGGCCGCTTCAGAGAGGTCGCACGCGCGCATCAGGAGGCGTTCGGTGCGAATCCACCGGCGTCAAGCGCGATCGAGATCCGACGACTCGTGCATCCAGACATGCTCATCGAAATCGAAGCCGACGCGTATGATGATTCGGACGGTGGCGATGGCGGTGTGATCGCGGAGGGGGCCGCGGCCGCCAGGTCCGGGCCGGCGAAACCCGCGCCGTTGGGGCGCGCGCCCAAGAAAAGCGTCGCGGCAAAACGCCGCGCGCCGGTGAAAGCGCCGCGTCACCGCTAGACCCTCTGCGCAAGCCCGCTTTCATTCTGAACGGAGTTCGCGAAGTGAAGAATCCCGGGATTCTTCGCTGATTCCAAATGCACGTCGCCGACTCCTTTGCTCGCTTCGCCTAAAGCTCCGCTAGAGGCGCCCCGAATGACAGGGTGCACTTGCGCAGAGCTTGCTAGCGGGCCACGCTTTCGTCCGGATCCTTCCCGAGCCTAGTTCTTCCCGCCCGAGCCGGAAACTGAGAGATGCCGCGGCCGCATCAGTGCAGCAGCAGCGCGGTTGCGTGGAGCGGGCCGCGCGCACCGAACGCCGATGCGAATGCGTTCACCGCCGCACCCATATACGGCTGCGGATAAATGCCGATGATGATCGTGCCGACGACCGCGACTCCGACGCTAATCAGCAAGGCGGGCCGCGCAGTCAGGCGCTGAACCTCGACGCCACCCTCCTGCATGTACATGGCGACGATCACAAAAATGTAGTAGTAGGCGGAGACCACGCTGTTGAGCGCCGCGATGATCACGAGCCACACCAGGCCGGCGCTGAGCGCGGCTGAAAAGACGTAGAACTTGCCGACGAAGCCGGCCAGCGGCGGCACCCCCGTCAGCGACAGCAGAAACAACGCCATCGCACCGGCGAGCCATGGATGGTTGCGCGCGAGACCGCGAAAGTCGGCGATTTTATCGTGCTCCTGGCCGTGGCGTTCGAGCGCGACCACCACCGCGAACGCGCCCAGGTTGGTAAAGGCGTAGCCGAGGAGGTAGTAAAGAATCGCGCCGCCCGCCTCTATCTTCGCCGCCGCCGCCATCCCGACAATGACGTAGCCGGCGTGAGCAATCGCCGAGTAGGCGAGCATACGTTTGATGTTGTCCTGGACGATCGCGATAACGTTGCCGACGGTCATCGTGATTGCCGCAATTACCCACAGCACCATCGTCCACTGCACGCTGACCGGTCCCAGGTGAACCATGAAAATGCGCATGAAGCCGGCGAACGCGGCCAGTTTCACGCCCACCGCCATGAAGGCGGTGATGGGCGTAGGCGCACCCTCATAGGCGTCGGGCGTCCACATGTGGAATGGCACGGCCGCGACTTTGAAGCCGAAACCGATCAGCATCATGCCGAGGCCAAGCAACAGATACGGATTCGAGGCCATCCCGCTCGAGAGCGCGGTCCGAATCGGGTCGAGCTTGATGGTGCCGGTGGCGCCGTATATCAGCGCGATGCCGTAGAGCAGAAAGCCGGTTGAAAATGCGCCAAGCAGGAAATACTTGAGCGCCGCCTCGTTCGAACGCGGATCACGGCGCACGAATCCAACCAGCGCATAAACCGCGATCGACATGGTTTCAAGGCCGAGAAAGATAATGATGAGGTCGCCCGCCGCCGCCATCAGCATCATGCCGATCGTGGCAAACAGCACCAGCGCGTAATACTCGGCGCCCGCAAGGCCCATGTCGGAGACGTAGCCGAGCGACATGCCGATGGTAATCGCGGCCGCGATCAGGATGAGCAGTTCGAAATAGGCCGAATAATCGTCGAGTGCGAGGGCGCCACTGAAGGTGACGCCGCTTTGGCCGAGCGTGAAGAGCGTCAGGATGAAGGCGATGGCGAGCGTGATGAGGGCGAGCACACCGACGGCGACGCTGTCGTCATCGTCAACGTTTACGCCCGCGAGCAGCACCACCATCGCGCCGATCGAAACGGCGATGAACGGCAGAATCGCCAGCCAGGAGAAGTTTATCTCGGTCAGATTGAAGTGGATCATTTGACGGTGAATGAACTCGCGGGCGGAAGCAGCGCCGCCAGAGTTTTGTGATGGGAAGCGTCGAGCCGCGCCTGCGCTTCATGCACGCGGCCGAGCACCAGATTCACCGACGGCTCCATGCGGTTGAGCAGCGGCTTGGGATAGAGACCCATGAACAGCATCAGGGCGACAATGGGCACCATCACGGCGATTTCGCGCGGCGTCAGATCGTGGAGGGTCTGGTTGATGGCCTTGGTGATCGGACCCCACAGCACGCGTTCATACGCCCACAGCATGTAAAGCGCGCCCAGAATCAGGCCGAGCACCGCGAATATGGCGAAAATCCGCTGATCCATGAAGGCGCCGAGCAGGATGAGGAACTCGCCGACGAAGCCATTGAGTCCCGGCAATCCGATCGACGCAAGCATCACCACCATGAACAAGCCCGCGTACATCGGAATACTGCGCCAGAGCCCGCCGAATTCCGAAATCTCGTGGGTGTGGCGCCGCAGGTAGAGCATACCGACCAGCAGGAATAACGCGCCGGTCGAGATGCCATGGTTGAGCATCTGGTAAATCGCACCCTCAACGCCCTGCGTGTCGAGCGCGAAGATTCCAAGCATGACAAAACCCAGATGACTCACCGACGAATAGGCAACCAGCCGTTTCAGGTCCGGCTGCACCATTGCGACCAGCGCGCCGTAGATGATTCCAATCACCGCGAGCGTGAGGAAAATTGGCGTGGCCTCGATCGCAATCTCGGGAAAGAGCGGGATGGCGAAGCGCAGAAAACCGTACGTCCCCATCTTGAGCATCACGCCCGCCAGGATGACCGAGCCGGCGGTCGGCGCCTCGGTGTGGGCGTCGGGCAGCCACGTATGCAG
>JBOHWJ010000480.1:0-4961 GCA_050736495.1 Binataceae bacterium (SeqCode)
GGGCACATTGATCGTGCCGGCGCGCACGCGGCTCAAAAGCCGCAAGCACTGGATCGCCTTCGCATTGCGCCCAGCCGGCGCGCTCGCCGTTGACCGTGGCGCCGCCGAGGCCTTGCGCAAGAAGGGCCGCAGCCTGCTCGCCTCGGGAATCCGCGAGGTCAGCGGCGAGTTCGCAAGCGGCGACTGCGTGAGCCTGCTCGATAACGATGGCGTCGAGTTCGGCCGCGGACTGGTCAATTACCCCGCCGCCGATGTGCTAAAAGTCAAGGGCAAACGATCGGAGGAAATTCCGCGCGTGCTTGGCTACAAGGTGGCCGATGAAATCATCCATCGGGATAACTTCGTCCTGCTCGAAGAATTGGCATGAACCGGAACGCGCATCAATCAGCTTGTGGATCATGACACGAGCTGGATGGTAATGAAAAATCTTTTGGCATGACGCTCGAGAACGAAATTATCGCGCGGCTCAAGGCGGCTCGTACGGCGGCGCGAGGCCTCGCACTGGCGTCTACCGAACGGAAAAATCGCGCTCTCGCGGCGCTGGCGGTGGCGCTCGAACATTCCAGCGCGAAGATCCTCGCCGCCAATCACGCGGACCTCGAAACGGCGCGCGCCGCCGGCAACTCGGTCGCGTTTGTCGAGCGGCTCACGCTCAACGATGCGCGCATTGCCGCGATGGCGCGCAGCGTCAAGGAGATAGTCGCGCTGCCCGACCCGGTCGGCGAAACCATCGCGTGCTGGCGCCGGCCCAACGGTATCGAGATTTCGCAGGTGCGCGTACCGCTCGGCGTTATCGCCATAATTTACGAGTCGCGCCCCAATGTGACGATTGACGCCGGCGCGCTCGGCATGAAAGCCGGCAACGCGGTCGTGATGCGCGGCGGGCGCGAGGCGCTCGCGACCAACGCCGCGCTAGCCGCATTGCACATCGAGGCGCTGAGCTCGGCGGGGCTCGATCCCAACTCTCTCATGTTCGTTGAAAACCCTGACCGCGAAGTGATCCAGCTTCTGAAGCGTCATCCCGAAGCGATCGATCTGATCATTCCGCGCGGCGGCAAAGCGCTCAAGGATGCGCTGGCCGGATCGGCCGTGCCGATTTTGCCGCACTTCGACGGCATCTGTCATACCTACGTCGACCGCGCCGCCGACCTCGGCATGGCGGTCGAGGTATGCATCAACGCGAAATGCAGCCGACCCTCCGTATGCAATGCGATGGAAACGATGCTGGTGCATCGGGAAATCGCCGCGCGCTTCCTGCCGAAAATCGCCGCGCGCCTTCACACCGCGGGCGTGGAGATGCGTGGATGCGCACGGACCTGCGCGCTCATCGCCGACGCCCGCCCTGCCGCTGGGGATGATTGGGATACCGAATATCTCGACCTGATTCTCGCCATCAAGGTGGTCGATTCGCTCGACGAAGCGATCGCGTTCATCGAGCGGCATGGTTCAGGCCTGGCCGACGCGATCGTGACGCGGGACGCAGAGAGCGCCGCGCGCTTCACGCATGAGGTGGATTCCGCGACGGTCTACGTTAATGCCTCGACACGCTTCACCGATGGTTTCGAGTTCGGCTTCGGCGCCGAGACTGGAATCTCGACCAACCGCCTGCATGCGCGTGGCCCGATGGGGCTGCGCGAGCTCACCACGTACAAATACGTGATCCGTGGCGACGGCCAAGTGAGGGTCTGACGCCGACCGCTGCGTGAACGCCGTTTGTGGTTTCACAGACACGCGTCAATCGTTATGCTCTTGGACGGACCGCGCGCGATCCTCGAGAAGCGGAGAACCGGGAACAAGGACCTGCGGCGCCTGCGGATTTCGCAAGCGCGAAATCGGCGATGCGGCGGAACCTTAGTGTGCCATGCGAGTAGGGCTGTTCGGCGGGAGCTTCAATCCAATTCACTTCGGCCATCTGCGCGCCGCTGAAGAAGACCGCGAAGCGATGAGGCTCGACCTCGTCTACTTCGTCCCGGCCTCGTCGCCGCCGCATAAGCCTGACGCTCGCCTCGCTCCCGCCGACCATCGTTTGGCGATGGTGCGGCTGGCAACCAAGGGCAATCGCCACTTCATGGTGTCCGATACCGAGGTGCGACGGGCCGGCCGCTCCTACACCATCGACACGGTGCGCTATTTCCTGTCGACCATGCGCGGACAGGCGAACCTGTTCCTGATAATGGGAGCCGACCAATTCGAGGAGCTGGGCACCTGGAAAGACTGCGACGAACTGATGCGGCTTTGCAATATCGTGGTGCATGCGCGGATGCATGAGAGCGATCAGAGTCAGCCGATCGTTTCGCTTGCCGGGCTCGACCGCTTTGGCTACATTAAAGACGAAAGTCATTACGTGCACCCCAACGGTCAGACTCTTTCCATCGTTCCCACAACTTTTTTGCCAATTTCCGCAACGGCGATTCGGCGCAAAATCGAGGCACGCCAGTCCATCCGTTACCTTCTGCCCGGCGACGTGGCCGACTATATCGAAAGGCATGGGCTTTACTGACACCAACCGCATAGCCGGGGTCAGGCAACCGCGGTTTTCGCGCATCGCCGAGAGAGCGCCCCGGAGGGCGCACGCCTGGACGTGGTGACTTCGCTCGACAAGGCGCTCGCCGCGGTCGAAGCCGCACTCGAAAAGAAGGCCTTCGACCTGGTCGTCCTGCAAGTCGAGCATCTCAGCTCGATCGCCGAATACTTCATCATCGCGACCGGCCGCTCGGACGTGCAGGTGCAGGCGATTGCGCGGGGAATCGAGGAACGGATGGACCGCGAGAAGGAACATCCGCTTTCGATCGAAGGCGTCAAGCACGGCCATTGGATTGTACTGGACTACGACGATGTCGTGATTCACGTCTTCTTCGAGCAGACGCGCGAATTCTACCGGCTCGACGCCAACTGGACCGACGCCCGCGAAGTGCCGCTGCCCGAGCCTTACCGTTCGCAGGTCCGCGACCTCACGCTACGCGCAATCGGCTGAACTTAGCCGCGCGTCCGGCTAGGCATCGGCGCCGCCATGGCGCTAGGATGCGAAAGAGCCAAGCAACCGGCATCGCCGCGTGGTCGTGCGCCCGCGAGGCCGACAGGAGCACCATGAGCGACGCTGCCGACAATCTCTCCGCCATCCAACAACAATTCCGCAGGCAGGCCGAAGTCTACTCGACCATGCCGGTCGTGACCGATCCGAAGCTGCTCGACTTCATGGTTTCGATTTCGGACGTGGGCAAGAGCGACCGCGTGCTCGATGTCGCATCGGGGCCGGGCTACGTCGCGATGGCGTTCGCGCCACATTGCGCAAGGGTGGTCGGAATCGACGCGACCGATCGCCTGGTCGCCCGCGCCCGCGCCGGGGCCGAGCGCGTCAGTCTGAACAATATCGCGTTCGTGCTGGGCGACGTCGAGCATATGGCGTTTGCGCCACGGAGCTTCGACCTTGCCACATGCCGCTTCGCCTTCCATCATTTTCCTCGCGCCGCCAGCGTGATCGCCGAAATGAGCCGGGTGACGCGGCCGCGGGCGCGAATGGTGATCGTCGACATGTTGGCGTCGGAAGATCCGGCCAGGGCCGACTATCATAACGCGGTCGAGCGCTTATGCGATCCTTCGCATGCGCGCGCCCTGCCCGCTTCGGAGTTCGAGCGGATTTTCGCCCATCAGGACTTCGAGGTAACTTTCAAACAGACGCGCAAAACCAGCTACCGGCTGGAGGACTGGATTGCGCATGGCGCGCCGTCGGCGGAAAACACGGCGAAAATTTTCGCAATGATGGAAGCTTCGATTGACGACGACAAATCGGCGCTCGACGTCAGGCGCGAACAGGGCACCATCTGGTTCAGCCATACCGGCGTGAGTTACGTGATTCGCAAGCGCGCGTAGGAATTTTGGCGCGCCCGGGCTGCCCGCACAACACATCGCGAGGCCGCAGTGGACGAAATCAGCGCACATCTCTCCATCGCTCGACAACAATTCCAGCGGCGGCCGCATGTCTATGCCAATATGCAGACGCCAGCCGATCAGAAATTCCTCGCCTTCATGGTGTCGACCTCTGGCGCCGGTAAGAGCGATTGCGTGCTCGACGTCGCCTGCGGTCCCGGCGCCGCGACGCTGGCTTTCGCCGAGCGTTGCAAGCGCGCGGTCGGTCTCGACCTTTCGCCGGAGCTGCTTACGCGCGCGCGCGCCGAAGCAGCCGCGCGCGCAGTGGAGAACGCCGCCTTCATGCTGAGCGAGTTGGAGCGGATGGCGTTTGCGGACGGAGCCTTCACCGGCGCCGTCTGCCGCTTTTCATTCCATCATTTCGTCAATCCCGAGCGTGTATTCGCCGAGATGGCGCGCGTCGTCGCGCCCGGCGGCTGGATGATGATCGCCGACACCGCAGCCTCCGAGGATGCGGACAAAGCCGCCCTTCACAACGAATTGGAACGGCTGTGCGATCCGACGCATTCGCGCGCCTTGGCGCCGTCGGAGTTCGAGCGGATGTTCGACGCGCATGGTTTCAGCGTCACCATGAAAATCGCCCGCGACGCGCGCATGACGGTAGACGACTGGATACGGTTCGGCAATCCGCCGGCGGAAAACGTGGAAAAGTTGCGCGAACTGGCACAGGCCTCGGTCGAAGAAGATCGCACGGGGCTCAAGTTCCTGCGCGATCGCGATACTATCCGGATGGTGCACACGACCATCAACTTCGTGATCGAGAAGAGCGCGTAGAATAACGGTTAAACGCGGCAGACGTAGATGGCGGCGGGCGCGCCCAGGATCGACACGCGCAGAATCTGTTCCGGGGTGAGCATGCCGCGCGCGATCATCATGCGCATCAGGTGCGTCTCCGCCGTCAGCATCACGATAGCGCCGCCCTTGCGCGTCACGCGTGTGAATTCCTTTACCAGGCGCGGATAAAGACGGCGATTGTCCTCGTGGGTGCCATGTTTTATCCCCCACGGCAGATTGGTGACGACCTTATCTATGCT
>JBOHWJ010000481.1:0-9591 GCA_050736495.1 Binataceae bacterium (SeqCode)
GTGATGGAAAAGTGCACCTTCTGTATCCAGCGCATCACCTACACCGAGATCGAGGCCCGGGTTGAAGGCCGGGCGGTAATGGACGGTGAGATTGTTCCGGCCTGTGCGCAGGCCTGCCCGGCGCGGGCCATTACCTTCGGCGACATCAACGACACGAACAGCGCGATGATGCGCCGGCGGGCGGATAACAAGTTGAGGAACTACACCATGTTGCCGGAGTATAACGCGCTGCCCAATGTGACCTATCTGCGCACCCTCTATCGGGACAAGGGGAGAGCGTAAATGGCAGCCGCCCTTCAGGAAGACGTAACGCCGAAGTATATCGACGTCGACCGCACGATTCAGAAGCAGTTGCTGGCGCCCGGCGGGGTTAAGTACTGGCTGTGGGTGCTGTTTTGTGCGTTCCTCACCGCCGTTGGTATCGGCTGCTGGACCAACCAAATCTACCAAGGTCTGGCCGTCACCGGTCTGACCCAGCCCACAATGTGGGCCGTTTACATCACGAACTTCGTTTTCTGGGTCGGTATTGCGCACTCGGGTACATTGATTTCGGCCATCCTTTATCTTTTCCGCACGCGCTGGCGCACAGCGATCTATCGTGCCGCCGAGACCATGACGATTTTTGCGGTTGCGACCGCGGGGCTCTTTCCGGTTATCCATCTCGGCCGTCCATGGTTCTTTTACTGGCTCATTCCATACCCCAATGAACGCTATCTGCAGCCCGACTTCCGTTCACCGCTGGTATGGGACTTCTTTGCCATCAGCACCTACCTGACTATCAGCACGCTGTTCTGGATGACCGGTCTGATTCCGGATACCGCGAATGCGCGCGAAGTCGCCACCGGCTGGCGCAAGACGCTCTACAAGCTTACTTCGTTCGGATGGCAGGGCACCGATCGCCAGTGGCGGCACTTCTCGATGGTGTATTTGCTGATGGCGGGGTTCGCCACACCGTTGGTGCTGTCGGTCCACAGCGTGGTGTCGTGGGACTTCGCCATGATGCAGTTGCCAGGGATGCACAGCACCATCTTCGCTCCTTATTTCGTCGCTGGCGCGATCTTCTCGGGATGCGCGTTGGTAATCACGCTGGTCGTTCCGATGCGCAAGTTCTGGCATCTGGAGGATGTCATTACCATCTGGCATCTCGACAACCTGGCCAAGGTTGTGCTGCTGACATCACTCATCGTCAGCTATTCATATTGCTGCGAGTCTTTCACGGTCTGGTACAGCGCTGATCCGATCGAGATCGCCACCTTTACCAATCGCTATTTCGGGCCAGAAGCCTGGATGTTCTGGCTCATGATTTTCTGCAACTGTCTGGCCCCGCTTGCTTACTTCTCGCCGCGCATCCGGACTAGCGCGGTGGGCTTATTCGTGATTTCGATTTTCGTCAACATCGGGATGTGGTTCGAGCGTTTCGTGATCATCGCCGGCTCACTGGCGACCAATACCGAACCGTCGCAATGGCGCTTTTATACGTTCCATCCCACTGAGATTCTCATTACCGTTGGCAGCTTCGGCTGGTTCCTGATGAATTTCTCGTTGTTTGCGAAATTCATGCCGATCGTATCGATGACCGAGCTCAAAGAGGGCATTACGTTCCTCAAACAGGCGGTAACCGAGACTTATCCATATCGGAAGGCAGCATGAGCGACGAAATCGCCTTGGTAGTGACATTTGGCAGCGATGCGGAGTGCGCTCACGGGATTGAAGCGCTCCACGAGGCAAATGTGCATAACTTCCGCAGCTTTTCACCCTTTCCCAGTGAAAAAATTGGCGAAGCGATGGATGAAGCGCGTGGTTGGGGACGCAGCCCCGTGCGCCTATGGGTGCTCGCCGGCGGCATCATCGGCGCGATCACCGGGTTCGTCCTGACTATCGGCACCTCGTGGGAATGGAATCTTATGACCGGCGGCAAGCCGATAGCTTCGATTCCGCCATTCATAATTATTGCATTCGAGTTGATGGTTCTCACGGGCGGGATTTTTGGCGTGTTAGGCTTCTTTTTTCACGGCCGTCTGCCAGTGTTCGACCCGGCGCCCGGTTATCGCTCGCGCTTCAATGCCGATCGCTTCGGCCTGGTAGTGCACTGTGGCGAAGGCGAAGCGGCGAATCTGGAATCCCTGATGCGCGACGCCGGTGCCGAGGAAATCGCCCGCGAAGCCGCTTAATCCGAATTATGTGCCGTAACTCACAAGGCCTAGTGCAAGATGAGCCCTAATCAACCCGCATCCCTGGGAGCAGCCGCGGTGCGGCCGTTCCGCGAGCCGGTGCAACTCCAATGGAACCGCTTCGTCGGGGTCTCGATCATCCTCGTCGTCATCGGCGTGAGTGTTTTTATCGTCGGGCTGACACAGGGCTACGCAACTCGCGTATGGGAGACCTACCTCGTCAACCTGTTGTTCTTTCTCGGCGTCGCCGAAAGTGGAGTGATCGCCTCGTGTGCGTTCTATCTGACCCAGGGACGCTGGTGCGGCACCGTGCACTATCGGCTGGCGGAAGCTTTTTCAGGGTTCATCCCGCTGGCGTTTATCCTGTTCTGGGGAGTGTTTTTCGGCCGCGCCCACATCTTCCCCTGGATCACGCATCCAAGTCTGCTTTATGCGCCCGCCAAGCATGTATGGCTGAACGTTCCGTTCCTGTTCGCCCGTGACGGCGCCGCGCTGCTGCTACTGACCGTACTGAGTATGTGGTTCGTGCGGAAATCACGCGGTCCCGAAGCGGAGCGCTGGGCCGAGGACGGCGAAACGATCGAGATGCCACCGAAGGCCCTTCGTCGCCTGGCTCCCGCGATCGCCATCCTCTACTGCTACGTCTTTTCGATGCTGTCGGTGGACCTGATCATGTCGCTGTCGCCGGTATGGCGCAGCACGCTATTCGGATGGTGGTATTTCGCCGGGGCGTTCTGGAGCGCCGCGGCGGCGATGGCGTTGGCCGCAGTGTTTTTTCGCCGCGTCCTTGGCCCTTCCAATGCCTTCACCAGCCGCAAAACTCTCCACGACCTCGGACTGTTCGTATTCGCCTTTTCGGTTTTCTGGATCTATCTCTCCTTCGCGCAGTACCTGGTCATCTGGTACGGGGATATCCCGGCGGAGACCTATTTTATCGTCGTGCGAGCATGGCATCAGCCGTGGTCCACGCTGACCTGGATGGCGCCGCTGCTGATGTGGGCGGTACCGTTCGTGGTCCTGATGGGGGTGCGCCCCAAGACCACCCCGGCCATTCTGGGCACGGTGGCGTTCCTGGGACTGTGCGGCGTGTGGATTCTCAATTACATTCTGATCGTTCCGTCTCTTTTTCCCAATCAACTGCCGTTCGGATGGATTGAAGTGGGCATTACGCTTGGATTTCTAGGCGCCTTTGGCCTTTGTTCCAAGCCGGGACTGGCGCTCGTGGCCGACGCGGCGACTGCCGGCATGGATGGAGGCGAGCGATGAAGGCGGTTTCGCGAAACTTGAAAGTGGCGGGCGCCGTTGCTGGACTGGTCGCCTTCGCCACCTTTGCTGGTGGCTGCGCGAAGCAGTACCCGATGGACACGCTCGCTCCAACGTCCGACCTGACTCGCGAGATTCTGGGGCTGTTCGTGCAGGTCACGGTCTGGACCTCCTTGATTCTGGCGGTCGTAGTCATCACCCTATTCGCGGCGATCTTCATCTTCTCGTCACGGCCGGGTCAGCCGGGCGAACCGTCGTCGACGCACTCCTCGCTTTACCTGGAGCTGGCGTGGACCGTCATTCCGGCGCTTATCCTGATCGCGATTACAGTGCCGACCGTGCACACCATTGTTCGCACCCAACCCGATCGCTGGCCGCATAGCGCTCTTACGGTCCGCGTTATCGCTCATCAATGGTGGTGGGAATTCAAATATCCAAGCCTCGGCGTTGACACCGCCGATGAGGTTCACATTCCGGAAGACCAGGAAATCCATTTCGAACTGGTCTCCGACGACGTCATTCACAGCTTTTTCATGCCGGCGGTAGGGGCCAAGCGCGACGTCATTCCCGGCCAAGTCAATCAGATTACCCTGAAGGCGAATGTGCCAGGCATGTATTACGGACAATGCGCCGAGTTTTGCGGCACCTCTCATGCCAATATGCGTTTTCGGATCTTTGTGGATACGCCTGAGGGCTTCAAACAATGGACCGCTCATCAGCTCGCGCCACCTGATAAACCGGCCTCCGGGCCGGCCGCGGAGGGCGCCAAAATCTTCGCCAACGCGCCATGCGCCATCTGCCATGAGATCAAGGGCGTTTCGGGCTTTTCTAAACAGTACACCTACGGTTTCAAGGGGCCGGATTTGACTCACTTCGGAAGCCGCACGACCCTTGCCGGCAGCATGCTCGACAACACGCCGCAAAACGTCGCGATGTGGGTCGAAAATCCCGACAAGGTGAAGCCCGGCGCCAACATGCCGACGCTGGGACTTCGCGGTCAGCAACTTTCTGACCTGGTCGCGTATCTCGAGAGCCTTAAATAGGGAATTTACCAATGGCTGCCCAACCCAAAGCGCTACCAATTGAACACCGCAGCTTTATCGAAGGCGGTGGCATTTACGACTGGCTGACCACCGTCGATCACAAGCGTGTGGCCATGCTCTACGGCGTCAGCGCACTGTGCCTGATGGCGATGGGCGGCACGGAAGCGATGTTGATGCGCGGCCAGTTAATGCTGCCGGACAATCACTTCCTGTCAGCCGAGTGGTACAACCAGCTCTTCACAATGCACGGGCTGACGATGATCTTCCTCGTGCTGATGCCGCTGGAGACCGGCTTCTTCGGCAACTTCCTGATTCCGCTGCACATTGGCGCGCGCGACGTAGCTTTTCCGCGGCTCAACGCGATGAGCTTCTGGGTTTTTCTGTTCGGCGCCATCTTTCTGAATCTGGGTTGGGCCTGGGGCCTTCCCAACGACGGTTGGTTCGGCTACGCGAATCTGACCGAGCGCTATTTCTCGCCCGGCCTCAATATCGACTTTTACGACATCGGCCTGCTCATCCTTGGGGTTTCCTCCGTGATGAGCGCGCTCAATTTCTTCGTGACCATCGTGAATATGCGCGCGCCGGGCATGACCTTCATGCGGATGCCGATGTTCATGTGGTCGCTGCTGGTCACGACCATCCTGATCATGCTGGCCTTTCCGGCACTGACCGTCGGCCTCATTTTCCTGTTCATGGACCGCTACTTCGACACCCACTTTTATCGGGTGATCGCGGGCGCGACGCCAATTCTGTGGCAGCACCTGTTTTGGATCTTCGGTCATCCGGAGGTCTACATCATGGCGCTGCCGGCCTTCGGCCTGGTCAGCGAAGTCATCCCGGTGTTCTCGCGCAAGCCGCTGTTCGGCTACCCGATGATGGCATACTCGCTGATGCTGATTGCGTTTCTGTCGTACGGCGTGTGGGGCCATCATATGTTCGCGACCGGCATGGGCCCGGTGGCGGACAGCGCGTTCGCGATCACGTCGATGCTCATCGCAATTCCGACTGGCATCAAAATCTTCAGTTGGATCGCGACCGTCTGGGGCGGCCGATTACGATTCACCACGGCAATGCTATTTGCCCTGGGCTTTATCATCGAGTTCAGCATCGGGGGCTTGAGCGGCATCATGCACGCGAGTGCGCCCGTCGACCTCGAGCAGACCGATACCTACATCATCGTCGCGCATTTCCATTACGTGTTATTCGGCGGCGTACTGATGGCCATTCTGGCCGGATTCTACTTCTACTGGCCCAAAATCACCGGCCGTATGCTGAACGAGACAATCGGCAAATGGCAGTTCTGGATCACCACGTGGGCGTTTAACGCGACCTTCTTTCCGATGCACTTCCTGGGCACCTGGGGTATGCCGCGGCGTATTTATACCTACGCGCCTCACATGGGCTGGGATTTCTGGAACTACTTTGAAAGCATCAACGCTTTCATTCTCGGATGCGCCTTCGCGCTCTTTTTCTTCAACCTCTGGTACAGCTCATATCATGGCGAACGCGCGACCTCGGACCCGTGGGACGCGCGCACGCTGGAATGGTCGATGCAGTCGCCGCCGCCCATCTACAACTTCGCCACGGTGCCGACCGTTACCGGGCGCGACGCCTGGTGGATCGAGAAATACGGCAGCGTTGAAGCTCACGGCATCCATGGCGAGACCGCCGGGGCAGTGGCGGCGCGGCGCATAGAACCAGCGGCGGTGGAGCCCGGCTCGATTCATATGCCGTCGCCATCGCTATACCCGATACTGGCCGCGCTCGGCATTTTTACCATGGGCGCGGGCATGGCGGTGCAGTGGTACCGGATAATCATCATCGGCGCCATCCTGCTGGTGACAAGCGTCATCGCGATGGCGTTTGAGTCTCCGCATTTCGGCAAGGAGGATCCTCATGCGGTAGCCGAGACTTTCCTGGGACTCGATAATCGCAAGTTCGGCCTATGGTGCTTCCTCGGATCGGAATGCGTCTTTTTCGCGAGCCTGATTTCCACCTACATGATTTATAAGGCTCGTAATATCGGCACTTTCGACGCCAGCATCCTGAACATCCCGCTGACTTCGTTCAGCACCTTCATCCTGCTGATGTCGAGCTTGCTGATGGTTCTATCGCTGGTTGGCTATCAGCGTAACAGCCGCTTCTGGGGCACCTTCTGGCTATGGGGCACGGTGCTGTTTGGACTGATCTTCGTCGTCGGCCAGGCCTACGAGTTCAACGATTTTTACCAGAAAGGTATGATGTTCAACTCGGACCTGTTCAGCCAGTGCTTCTATACGCTGGTCGGTTTCCACGGCTTTCACGTCTTTATCGGCGTAGTCTGGCTGACCGTGATGGCGATAGCCGGAACGATGGGCAAGATAACGCAAAAACGTGCCCTCTCGATCGAGATTGCCGGTCTCTACTGGCACTTCGTCGATATTGTCTGGGTAGTCATATTCACCCTGGTCTACATGATGCGGACGGTTAAACACGCATGAGCGAGCACGCCCTGGAACATTCGCATACGCCGGCTCATGAGGCCGGTGAGACCCATCACCCGGGACCGCTGGTCTATATCGTTGTCGCCGTTGCGCTGACGATTCTGACCGCCTTCGAGATCGGCGTGTTTTATGCGCCGTTTCTGCAGCCGGTGCTGGTGCCGCTGCTGATCATCCTGGCCATCTGTAAATTCGTGCTGGTCGCGATGTTTTACATGCATCTGCACTACGACAGCGGGGTGTTCACCGCGGTCTTTATTTTTCCGCTGTGGCTCGCGCTCCTGATAGTCATATCGTTGATGCTGATCTTCCTATACATATCTCACCACATCTACATCGGTCCGACCATGTCATGAGTCGCCATGTGTAGGAGTCGCGCGTAATCAGATGTGGGAAGTGGATCGATATACTGTTTTCGCGATACTCGCGCTCGGTGTGGTCTATATCGCGGCGTCGCTATGGATGAATCGGTGGCCGTCGTCGCGGCAGGCGGGTTCCTACTGTTTCGGCCTGCTGAGCATATTCTTCGCGCTGACCGGTCCTCTCGACCAGTTGACCAACGAACGGCTTTTCACCGCCTACATTCTCCAACAGATGATCCTGGTATTGGTCGCGGCGCCGTTTCTGCTGCTGGGATTGCCCGACTGGATGTTGCGGCCAGTCTTCACTAACCGCTGGCTCGCACCGTTTTGGCGCCGCGTGACGCGCCCGCTTGTCACTTTTTTGATCTTCTCCGCGGTTTTCGCGCTGATTCATTATCCCGCCGTTTGCGACCGCATATGCCACGTCCAGCAGTTCTACGGTGGTATACGCGCATTGCTGGTGGTGACCGGGCTGCTGCTGTGGTGGCCCCTGTTCAGCCCGCTGGCGGAATTTCCGCCGCTGTCCTATCCGCTCCAGGTGATGTACCTGTTTCTGCTCACCATCCCGATGATTGCGGTCGCCGCGCCGATCACGTTGGCTGACTCGGTGCTCTATATGTTCTACCGGGGCGGAATGCACCCGTGGGGTCTGACGCCGCTGGATGACCAAGTGATGGGGGGACTGTTGATGTGGGTCGGACAGGCGTTCTACGTGATGACGGTGTTCACGACGGTTTTCATTCGCTGGTCGAAGAGCGATGACGACCATCAGCCGATATTGGCGAACAAGCCCACGGTGGCGGCCACGCAGATTCAAGCGCTGCGCCCGCACGATCGACCGACATTCTGATTCTGAGTTTCCTCGCTCCCTTCTCGCGCACCTCGACCGGTTCTTCCTGTTATATCCGCCTCCTCCACTTCGGCGCGGAGCGGGAGCGAGGGCTTTTTCCGCTCCCTACTTTAGCCTGAGGCTTTGGCTGGGCTGGTGGCGGCGATTCGTGGCGTACGCCGGTAGGCGTAACTTAGCGTCCACAGCGTCATCGCGGCGTATATCAGGCCACCAACCTCGATCAGTGCGGCGGCCCCAATCGCGATTTTGACGCTGCCCGTAAGAAATCCGGCGACCAGTAGCGCGAGTCCCGCGTTGAAGGCCGCGAACACGAACCATCGCGGTCCCGCCGCTGTCAAATCCGCCACCGTTATCGCGCGCCATTTGAGCGCCGTGCGCGCACGCGAGACGAATCCAGGAAACAGATGGTACGACATACCGATGATGAAGTTGCCGATCCATCCGGCCAGGCCAAGCGTGCCGTAGGCGGCGGCGATTCGCGCGCCGGCAACGCTTTGGGTGCCGAGACGCGTGAGCGCGATACCGAGTCCACCGGCAACCAGGAGCCAAATGACGCCCGCCAGTGCGTGGCGCGCCGTCCAGTCGAGCGGCATCCGCCGCGTTCGCACGATTCGTCCGACACTGGCGATATATGCAACGAGCGCGAGCACGATCAGCACGGCCCATCCGGTAAGTCCGGGCAGTCCGGTAAACAACGTCACGCCGAGGCCAACCACGCCGAGCGCGAGCGCGTACAACTGCCACAGCGTATTTTTCGGCAATTGCACCTTGGGTAGCAGGAACGCCGGCAGCATCCGGTAGGAGACTGCGCAAATCGTCAGCGTTACCCATCCGACTGCTGCGAAATGCGCATGGCCGGCGAGATTGGTAATCACGCTGCCGCCGAGGAAGCCGAAGGTCTTGTCGAGCGCAAGCACGAAGCCAATCGTGGCCGCGGTCAGCAGAAAGACGATGGAAAGGAACATCCCGGTCTCGGCGACGCCGCGGCCCGTATGCGGCCACAGACACGGCAGCAGATTGGCCGCGAACATCAGGATACTTATGATCACGACGATCGCGGCCGACCAGGTTCCCGTCCATATGCCGATCGCGAAATGCATGATCATGCCGATTATGCCGACGACAAAAAGCACGAGTTGCGGAAACGCCAGGCGCGGAAAGGGCAACTCGCGCCGTGCCAGCGCCGGCACGTAACGGTACATCACGCCCATGATGGCGGCGGTGATCCATCCAAGCGTGAAAGTGTGCACCAGCGCGAGAATATGCGGTTGGTAGAAATACCCGACGGCTTCGCCAATCACCCACGGTGCGGCAATTACCCCGCCGGCGAAAAAAAGCGTCGCCACCAGCAAGAAATCGATCGGGATGCGGGCGGTGCGCGGTGCCGGCGGCTTCTGGTAGTCGCGGAGCGCATGGACGGCA
>JBOHWJ010000482.1:0-2603 GCA_050736495.1 Binataceae bacterium (SeqCode)
CTCATAGACGAAGTCGTCAGTGATACCGTCAGGCACGCCTACCACAACGTACTCCCGCCAGTCAAAGTGCCAGCGGCGGAATGTTGGGTGTTGTTCGGCGAGAAGGTCTTGATCAAGGCGGCCTCGCTCGTGAGCTCTCAATTTCGGATACACTAGGCGTCCCTCTGCCGCACGCTTTTCGCTGGCGTTTATAGTGGAAGGTTTGAGCTCGTGCGGCACTGAACTGAATCCCCAACCGCCTACCTCGATGCGCCCGCCGAGATAGTCCGCAATGAGTGCGTCGTTGACGGGATACTCGCGCCCGAAACGATCGATCAGATAGGCAGGCCGGCGACGCGGCGGTTTTCGCTCTTCTATGGACAGCCGCTGCCTGTCTTCAAAAGAAGGCTGCGGGACAATTGCCAACCAGTCCCTCTGCAGCGTTGGACGCCGGGAGATTAGGCGCAACTTAGAGGCGCATATGCTTCCGTCGAGAAGGTAGGCAGAGAAGTATGCCCGCTCGTCTGTGCGCCTGTCGTAACTCGCCAGATCGGACATGCCGACAAAGCATCGGCAGTCAGGGCGGAGGCGCCGGCGCTCCTTTTCGAGACGAAGCAGATGCGCCAGCGTTTTCTCTGAGGATACACGGCAGACCCAGTATTTTTCCCGCTCGCTTCGGGCCTTTGGCGAATCTTTTTCTGGGAGATTCAGGTCAGTCATCCTCAAAACGTCGCGGGGCCGATTGCGGTGTACGCCTTGCCCGCAACAGAATTTTTCGGACAGTCAGGCGGAGATGGCCCCTTTGACGAATATGCCCCGGCCGGGAATCGAACCCGGACTTGAGGTTCCGGAGACCTCCGTGATGTCCTTTTCACTACCGGGGCGATACTGAAGGTAGACAAAATCAATATATCAGCGCCGGAGTGCGAACAAGCGGGGGTGGCCGGCGGGACCCGCCGTTCGACGCGCGTCGCGGCAACTCAGTCGTGATGGGCGGCGGTTCGGGCGGCGTCCTCTTGCAGCATCGCGGCGTGTCGGCGTTCGGCTTCGGGCCGTGCCGCCGCGATCGCATCGATCATCGCCTGATGCAGTCGGTTGTTGGTCGCAATTATCTGGGCGCCGCCAAGATCGAGCGGCGAACCGTCCATGTTACTGACGCGCCCGCCGGCTTCCTCGACGATCAACGCTCCCGCCGCGACGTCCCATTGCCTGAGCCCGAATTCCCAGAACGCGTCGGTGCGTCCGCAGGCGACGTAGGCGAGGTCGAGCGCGGCCGAGCCGGTGCGGCGCACGCCCTGCGTACACATCATGAAGGCCTCCCAGAAGGCGAGGTAATAACGCCGGCGTTCGCGCCGGTCGTAGGGAAATCCGGTCGACAGCAGCGCCGCATCGAGCGTTGGGTTGCGGCTCACTCGGATCGGCTTGCCGTTGAGCCGCGCGCCTTTGCCGCGAAGAGCGACGAAGCATTCCTTCTTGTAGGCGTCGAAAATGATACCGGCCTGCAGGCGCCCGCGCCGTTCGTAGGCTATCGAGACGCAGAACTGCGGGAAGCCGTGAGCGAAATTGGTGGTGCCGTCGACCGGATCGATGATCCATCGATGCTCGCTTTGGTGCGCACTGGCGCCACTTTCCTCGGCCAGCACCGCATGCGTGGGGAAGGCGCGTTGCAAGACCTCGATAACTGCCGCCTCGGCCTCGCGGTCAGCCTCGGTTACGAGGTCGATCGCGTTGCTCTTGCGCTGGACGGTGATGCGGCTCAGCCGTTTCAGATGGATTCGCCCGGCAGCGCGCGCCGCGCGCAAAGCGACCCGTTCGATAACGTCGGTATCAGCCACGGGAAAGGAACTTATTCGAGCGCGCGGATTCACGCCAGCCGGAACTGTCAGAATATGCACAACGCACGCCGTATCCGGAGCGCGCTGCCGCGCGATCCCCACTGGCTTCCGCTACCCGCGCGGCATCTCGCTTAGCGGAATATTGAACGTGGCCTTGCCGATCAATTCATGCGCGAGCGCATGGGGCAGCGAATGGTTGGTGCCGGCGCGGACGTGGCGATAATGGCGTTCTCGCGAGGATCGCCTGAGTCAGCGGGGCCTCCTGGGTGGGTCGATGCATTTGCCAGTTACCGGTTACGCGTATCAAAACAGCCACGTGGAATTAATTGCCGGCCGCCGCGGCGTCGGCCTGCGCCGCCATCAGGCGCTGCGCGTAAGGCATCAGGGTGGCGAACAGGTTGACCTGCGAATCGAGCGTCTTGCCGATTCCGCTCAACAGGCCCATCACGCGGTTGACCAGCAGCACGTCGGCGGGCACCTCGACGATCGGGTTGGCGCGTAGTGCGCGTGGGAATTCCTCGGAAAATTCCTCGATAAGCTCGCGATCGGCGAAGGCCCGGTTGCGCTTCACCGAATTGCCAAGGAAGAGATTCGCGAGCATCAGCAAGGTTTCCGGCGAGCCGTCGCGGGTGCGGAAACCGAGGTCGTGAAAGGCGCGTATGATCGCCGCCTGATCCGACACCAGAATCGCGTAGGTCAGCCGCACCATCGCATCGCGGAAGGCCGGCGGGAAATCCTTGGCGAGGCCAAAGTCGAGCAGCACCAGGCGCGGGCCCGGTTGCACCAGGA
>JBOHWJ010000483.1:0-14258 GCA_050736495.1 Binataceae bacterium (SeqCode)
CCAGCGTCGACGGCAACGGCAATATCGCCGGAGAATTCATCACCCAGGTCGCCGCGGAGAATCAGCCTAGTGACAACGCGTCAAAAGATGGAGCGTTATTTCCGGTTTTACTAAAGTAAACATCCAATGCTGTGTTGTAGCGGCTATAGAAGGTGATTGACACAAGCTAGCCCTGCCGCTTAAACTCACCACGGACGCGACGAATCGCTTGTTGACGCACGGAACCGATTCTTGCGTGCCTGCGGTACCAGTGGCAAAGCTTTCGCCAGCAACGCGGTGCGGCGGGGTCAGTTAGCTCGGATCCATGGTCGCCCTCGGAAGGGGGCGGACGCTAACGGGGGGAACGCCACGTTATGAAGCGCCTGACCGACATCGGCCGGAACGCGCAATGGTCCTTTATACGCGGTCAGTCTGATGCGTATTGCGGACTCGCGCTTAAGGCAGTGGATGCAATTCCTTTTGCGGCTTCGGATATCCAGAACCACAAATTGGAACACGACAGTCTGAGCGCATTGTCCGCGCGAGTGCTGTATACGGGGGCCGCGTACAGCTATCCGCGCGCCGACGATCGCTAATGTGGAGCGTCGGTTGCGGGATAAGGATATGGACCATGTTCGAGCGGCGTAATCAACGCCGCGCTATCTTAGCTAATGACGGAAGACAAACATTACGCTTGCTTGTCAATGCCTATCATGGCTAATTTAATGTCTCGGTAGGAGACGGCGACGCTATCATTATCCTGTACAAAGGAGAGGCCTGCAAAGCCACGAAGTATACGGCCGATCTTGAGTATGAACAGAGCACACGATCGAAAGACTGTGAGACCTTTACAACACGGATATCGCGGCTTACGCGCGGAGTCATCCGGGCAAGCAGCGGTTGAGTTCGCCTTGGTGCTAACCGTCGCCATGATCGTGCTCTTCGTTGCGATCCAGATGGCCCTCATCGGTCAGGCGGCACTTGCGCTGGGACAGGCGAATTATCAGGCGACACGCTGGGCCGCTGTCAATAACTGCTCCACTGCGGACGACGTCATGAATTACATGATCGCGGTTGGTTCGCCCACGATAACGACAAATTGTGGAAGCCATCTCACGCTTACGCTTTCGGATGTAACCGCCGGAGCGGGCGCCTTTGGCGTCGGTGCGGGCTCCGCTTCCTGTTCCAGCCCAATTACGCCGGCCTGTGGAGCGAACACTGGGCGGACGTTCGGCGACCAAATAAAGGTTTCGGTCACGTTCGACGCAGCATCGCAGCTCTTTTTGAAAAGTCCGTTCCTGGGAATCACCTTTCCGACCACGCTCAGCAGCACTGAAAGCGCCATGAGCGAGTAGGCGAGGTGAGCCATTCTGTTTTTTTTACGTCGACCCGCCAGGCAAGGCAGAGGTCGGGGGGGAGGGGATAGATGAGACGACCCATTATTTTCGTCTTGCTCGCAGGCGTCGCCGCGTTGGTTGCAGCGCTGGTTGTGTACTCGGCGCTGAAGAAACGCGAAGCCGAAGTCCAGCAGGCGAAGGCGCAAACCGTGCAGATCGTGGTCGCGGCCCACGATCTCACCATCGGCACCAAACTAGACCCTGATTCGGTCAAGTTGGTGCGATGGTCACGCGACAGTTTTCCGCCCGGCGCCTACACCGACCCGGCCGCAGTGATGAACCAGTACACCAGGACCAGTTTCGTCGAGAACGAACCGGTCGTGGCCGATCGTCTCTTCAGTGGGGATAAGAATGCCGGCGTGCTGCCGTTGCTGATTCCCGCCGGGATGCGTGCGCTGTCGGTGCCAGTGGATGAAGTCAGCGATATTGCTGGCTTCGTGCTGCCACATGCGCATATCGACGTGTTGGTGGCGCTGTCGGGTCAGGGTACTCCGGGCGGCCAGGCCTTCTCCAAGATCGTGCTGCAAGACGTCGAAGTGCTGGCGGTCGCGCAGGAGATCGAGAAAATCAACGATAAACCCCAAGTGGTCAAGGTTGTAACTTTGCTGGTCACGCCTGAACAAGCCGAACGGTTGGCGCTGGCCAGCCGCGAGGGCTCGTTGCGGCTCGCGATGCGCAATTACGACGACAAGAAGATCGTCATGACCAATGGCGTCGACGTGCAGCAGATGCTGCATTCCTATGGCGGGCCGGCGATGCCGCTGCCAGTCATGCCAGTGCAGCATACCGCCACCGTACATGTGCATGCGCGGCCTCAGCCGGTTCAGGTGGAGGTGATGCGCAACGGACATACGACCGAGTCGATCTCGTTCATTCGAGCGGGCGGCTCAATGGGGCGTGCTCCAACAGTTCCGCCTGCCGCATCTGACAGGACTTCGAGCGCCGCCCAGCGCCGCGACAAGGTCGCTTCCGCTTCTGATAGTCATCCGGTAGCCGCCGATTTGGGGGGAGTCGCGGCACCGGCTGAAAGCAATAAGCACGGTCTGGCAGCCGTCAATTCCGCCGCCCCGGCTTTGTCGAGCCCCGGTACGGCGGGCTTCAACGCCCCCCGATCCAAGACGATCGATATTCCATGAGGTTGGCGGGAAAAGGGTTGAGGTAAATGACAATGAAGATGAAACGCGGCTGTGGACTGGCGGTTTCAATAATGGCGGCAACGGGCTTTTTGATTCTCTCGACAGGTTTTGCCGCTGACGCCGGAAATAAGGTTTCCGTTACGATCAATGCCGGCGAAACCTACGTGATAAATGACTTGGCCAAGGACAGCACTCCGGCGGTCCATGTACTGAAAAACCCCAATGCCCTGGTGGTTCATAGCGACAAGCCGGGTGAACTTGTGATTCTCGGCGCCTCGGCGGGACAATGGGCGATTGACGTGCAGACCGCGGAGGGCGAAAAGGTCAGCTACGATGTCAGTGTCAACTCGTTGGCGAACTCGAATCCGCTCAAGCCAGGCAAGCTGCCGCCGACGCTGGGCAGCCCTGCCGCTTCCGCGAATGCGACGGCAACGTCGCCCTCCGGTTCGCTCGATTCGGGCAGTGGCCCGGTAGCGGCGGCCGCAGGGGCTGGAGCGATGGGTACCGCGGCCGCGGCGACACCCGGAGCAGCGGCGGACGGCGGCGCTACGGCCTTGCCACCGGTACCAACGGAGAAAGCGGCTGCGGCGCCCTCGGCCGCGCCTGCCGCGGAAACTGCCGCTGCGCCCATAGCGCCGCGCGCGGCTGAGGCAGTTGCGCCAGCCGCATTGGCCAGTAAGACCGAAGTGGATACCAGTGCGGAGCCCAGTTCGGCTGCCGCGGCAGCGAGCGCCAGTCCGCTGACATCGGTTACGGCCACAGCTCCCGCTCCCGCAGTCATTCCCTCAACCGAGGGTGCGATGCCGAGCCAGGAAGCCTCCACTGAGGCATCGCAACTTCCGCGCGAGCGCTTCAGAAGCGATCCGCTGGCGACCCGCCCACCGCCGTCGATGGTGGTCAACGGCGGTACCAACTATCTGCCCAACGATGTGGTCAGCATGATGACGGGGACTTCGGAGATATTCGACTTTCCCCGCCGCATACGGCGGGTTTCAATCGCGGACACCGCCATCGCCGATCTTCAGGTCATCAATCCATTCCAAATCAACCTGATCGGCCATACGCCGGGATTCACCACCTTGGCCGTCTGGGACGCGCAGGGAAACTACCAGGAACGCGAAATCCGCGTGGACCCATTCGGCAAACAACAGGTTCTGCTCAACGTTATCGTGGCTGAACTTGACAAGAGCCGGATGGAAGCGCAGGGCATCAACTGGAGTGCGGCGCTGCCGAACTACAATGTTTCGCTGGTCAGTCTTGCTGGCGGCGTGGCAACGCCCTATTCGCCCGCCACCAGTCTGACCAGCGATATCCTGCTCGGGGCCGGTTCGCCGACGCAAACCCTGCTTTCCACCAGCGCGACGGGAACGCTGCCTCCGGGTGGTGCGATCATACCGCTCTTGCTGTCCTCGCAGATGAGCTACGGCCTCTCTGCCGGAAACTCGAACGTCCAGACCCAGACGTTCTTCCAGTTTCTGGAGTCGCACAACCTGGCCAAGATTCTGGCCGAGCCGCATATCCTGGCCAATTCCGGCGAAAAGGCGGAATTTCTTTCGGGCGGCGAGATCCCGATTGTGATTGCGCAAGCGCTCAACACCTCGATAGCCTTCAAGCAATTCGGTACCTCTGTTACCTTCCTTCCTACGGTTGTAGGCAAGGACGATATCGAACTTGAGGTTAAACCTGAGGTGTCACAGCCCGACTACGGTCACGGCGTGCAGATGTTCGGATTCACCATTCCCGCCTTCGTCACTCGGCGCGCGCAGACGTGGGTGCGCCTGAAGAACAACCAGACCCTGATAATCGCGGGCCTGATCCTTCACACGAAGACGTCGGCGGTAGACAAAACGCCATATCTCGGAGACCTTCCGTACGTGGGCATGCTGTTCAAACATACGTCCTACAACGACCAGGAGTCGGACCTCGTGATGACCGTGACGCCTCAATTAGTCGAGGCGCTCCCCTCCAATGGTCAGGTCGCATTACCGACCCAACGACCGCCGCTGACTGCGGAAGAGATCCGCACGCATCGGCTAAGCCAGCCCGACGTCAGTCGGCCGCGCTTTTAGTTGAGAGGAGGAGCGGAGTAATCCAGGAGCAACCAGGTGCCAGTGTTAGGGACAAAACCCGAGGGTAAGCGTGGTGCGATACGGATTCTGCTGGTCGGCGAAGCCGAAGACCGGCGGTCCGAAGTCAAAGCCGCGCTTACTTCCCTTGGTGATCCGCCGCTAGAGATAGTCGAGGCGACGCCGGAAGCGAGCGGACACTCCAATGGTGGACCACCGCCCGATGTGACGATGGTGCTTTTCAACGGCGGTAATGAGGAGGCGTCACTCGCCTTCCTGCAAAGCCAGTCGGAGCACGATCCACGGCCGATTCTGTTCGCGCTGGTTCAGGAAAAGTCTCCAGTACTGATGCGCCGGATTCTACGCGCGGGCGCCGATGAATTGCTGTTCATGCCGCTCGATGTCGGTGACGCCGCGCGCGCACTGCTCAAGATTAGCGAGACGCGGCGGCGGGCCGAACGTCAGATGGGCGGCGTCATCGTCTCGATGGTTAGCACGGTCGGCGGCGTTGGCGTGACCGGTTTGACCGCCAACCTGGCACTGGCGTTGCGTTATACGCTCAACAAGCGGGTGGCGGTGGTAGACCTCGATCTGCAGACCGGCGGGCTCGCGGTCTTTCTCAATCTCGAGCCTGAACGCACCGTGATGCAGTTGTGTGAGTCGGACCGCAAACTCGATTCGATTCAGCTAGAGTCCGCGTTGACCAAGCATCCGTCAGGTATCTATTTGCTGGCGGCACCCAAGCGAATCGAGGACAGCGAGCTGGTTTCCGACAAAACCATCGGCGCGGTGCTCGACCTCATGCGTCAGCTCTTCGACTTCATCGTGGTCGACTGCGGAGGCTATATCGACGAAAACGCCGTCGCGGTATGGGAGCGTTCGGACCATCTCTTTTATCTGCTCGATCAATCGATCGCCGCGGCGCGCTGCGCTTGGCGTTTTCTCGATCTATTTGGACGGCTGGGACTTTCAGGGGTGGAGCCGGCGTTCATTCTGAGCCGCTACGTGCCCCATCATCCGATCAGCGAAGAGCAGATCACGCATACGCTTGGACGGCCGATTTACGCAAAAATTCCGCGGGACGAAAAGGTGCTGGAACGCATTCAATTGCGCGCCCAGGACCTCTGGCAGGTGGGCCAGGGATCGCTGCTGGCTCGCGCTATCGAGGATCTTGCGCGTAGGCTCGCTGCGGGTGGGGAGGTGTCGGTGGAGTCCGGCGGCGGATTGGTTTCACGACTTTTATCCGCATTCGGCGGACGCGCTTAAAGGTGTAATCGATGAAACTAGTTGAACGAATCTCCTCACAGAAGCCCGAGAGCGGAGCGCCGGCGGCACGGGCCACGCTTATCGGCGGCGGCACCCGTCGCCAACGCGATGTGCTGGCCGACGGCTTCCAGCAACTCAAGCTTGCCGTCCATAACCGATTATTCGAGACCCTTGACGTTTCGCGTCTGGAGAGTCTCGAAGCCGGCATGGCCTCGTCCAAGGTCACCCAGGCAATCACGGAAATCCTTAATGAGGAAGGACGCCTGCTCACCGAGACTGACCGCGCGCGGCTGGTCGAGGAAATCAAGAATGAATTGCTTGGCCTTGGACCGCTGGAGCCGCTGCTGTGGGACGATGATGTCAACGACATCCTCGTCAATGGTCCCAACCAGGTCTACGTCGAGCGCCAGGGCAGGCTCTACCTGACGGACGTGCGCTTCAATGATGATCAGCATCTGATGCTGATCATCGACCGCATCGTTTCGCAGGTCGGGCGCCGCGTTGACGAATCCTCGCCGATGGTGGATGCGCGTCTGCCCGACGGCTCGCGTATCAACGCTATTGTCCCGCCGCTCGCGCTCGACGGGCCGGCCCTTTCGATCCGGCGTTTCGGCAAGAAGCGTTTCACCATCGACGACCTGGTCGAGAAGGAAACCATAACCACCGATATGGTCGAGTTTATCCAGGCCATCGTGCGTGCCCGCCTCAACGTTCTGGTCTGCGGCGGTACGGGTTCGGGTAAAACCACGATGCTCAACTGCGTGTCGGCCTTCATTCCGGTCGACGAGCGCATCGTCACCATCGAGGACTCGGCCGAATTGCTGCTCCAGCAGCCGCACGTGGTACGGCTCGAGACGCGGCCGCCCAACGTCGAAGGCAAAGGCGAAGTGACGCAGCGTGAACTGGTCAAGAATTGCCTGCGCATGCGTCCCGACCGCATCATCGTCGGCGAGGTGCGCGGCGGCGAAGTCTTCGACATGTTGCAGGCGATGTCGACCGGTCATGACGGTTCGATCTGTACGGTGCACGCCAATACTCCGCGCGACGCTCTGGCGCGTCTGGAAATGATGATGCTGCTGTCGGGTGCCGCGGTGCCGCAGCGTGCGATGCGCCAACAGATAGCCTCGGCCATCAACATAGTGCTCCACGTCAGCCGCCTCTCGGACGGCACGCGCAAGGTGATGAGGGTTTCCGAGATCACCGGCATGGAAGGCGAAACCGTGATGATGCAGGACCTGTTCGAGTTCAAGCGCACGGGCATCGGACCCGGCGGCAAGGTCCTTGGCCAGTTCCGCCACACCGGGATCCGCTCGATGTACACCGACCGGGTCGCGGTCTCGGGTTATCGTATCGATGCGCAGCCTGTGGTGCGGGGATGAGGTGACGCGATGGATTTTCTGATAACCACCGTGGTTTTCGCTCTGGTTTTTATCTTTCTGCTGATTTTTCTGACCACTCGCGGCAGCGATTCCGATCAAAAGCAGAACCTCGTTCGCCGTATGGCGCGTCCGGAAGAGGACAATCCGGACGTCGATATCACGCGCAAGCTGCGCCGGCGCGACGAGGGCGCGTTACTCGCTCTCCTATTCCGGTTTAATCTGCTGCGCAAGCTCGAAGAGAACATGTGGCAGGCCGGCATCTACATGCGCGTGTCCGAGATGCTGCTCATCATCCTGTTCATGTTCGGCGCCGGCCTGTTCCTCGGCCAGGCGCTGTGGCACGACATGTTGTTTGCCGCGGCCATCGGTGTCGGCTTCGCGATTCTGCCGCTGTTCTATATTCGTTTTCGCCGCACGCGCCGTCTGAAGGCCTTCAACCAGCAGCTCCCGTTCGCGCTGGACTTGATGAAATCCTCGTTGGAGGCGGGCCATTCGCTCAACCGCGGTATGCAGGTGGTGGTGCAGGAATTCAAGGATCCGCTGGGCGGCGAATTTCGTACGGTGCTTGAGCAAAGCCGTATCGGATTGCCGCTGCCACGCGCCCTCGAAGACATGCTCAAACGCGTTCCCGAGGACGATTTGCGGCTGCTCGTCGTTGCGGTCAAGGTTCAAGTCGAGGTCGGCAGCAGCCTTGCCGCGATCATCGGCCGCTTGGCTGAAATCGTCCGCACCCGTCAGCGCTTACGGCTGCAGATTCGCGCACTGACGGCGCAAGGACGCATGGGCGGAATGATCGTGGGCCTGTTACCGGTGATCGTGCTCGGCGCTTTCAGCCTGATTCAACCAAGCTATGCGAAGACGCTATTCACCGATCCCACTGGTAAAGAGATTCTGAAAGGCGCGGTGGTGCTCGACGCGCTCGCGTTCATCACGATCCGCCGCTTGCTGCGGCTCAAGTACTGACGAGGGTCTCGTGCCATGACATCATTCTTTGTGAGCCTGTTCGTTTTTTGCCTGATCGGCGCCGGAGCGATCCTGGTTTATGTCGCGCTCTACGGCAGCCATCGGGTGCTGGAAGAACGGTTCGCCGAGCTCGCCGTCAAGATGCGCGCGGCACAGGGCGTCTTCGACGACGAGGATCAGGAAGACGAGACGCTCGGCCGCGCGCTGTTCAAATGGGCGGCGCGGCGTGTGCCCAAACCCAACATGGAAACGCCCGCGGGCGAGAAGCTTTCGCAGACATTGGTCCAGGCCGGCTTCCTCGGTTCCAGCTCGATCACAAGCTTCCAGGTCTTCCGCTTCATGTCGCTCGCGATCGTTGCCGCAATAGGCGCGCTCTTCTGCCTCGTTAGCGGTCAACCGGCTGGCCGCATTCTCCTGTTTGCGATTTTGGGCGCGGTCGTCGGCTTCTTCATCCCGACCTACTACGTTACACGGCGCGCTCGCCTGCGTCAGACCGCTATCGCGCGCCAGCTTTCCGACATCCTCGACCTTCTGGTCGTATGCGTCGAGGCCGGCCTTGGACTGTTCGAAGCGATCAAAATCGTTGGCACCGAGAGTGAGCGCCAGAAGCAGGAGATCGGCCGCGAACTCTCACTGGTATCCAGTGAAATTTCGGCTGGTGCCTCGCTTGGCCAGGCCCTGCGCAATTTGGCCGAACGCACCGCCGTCGAGGACATCAAGCCGCTCGCCGCGACGCTTATTCAGAGTGAACAACTCGGCGCGCAGATCGCGCCCGCCCTCCGCGCCAGTTCCGACGCCCTGCGCACGCGCCGCAGGCTCCGCGCCGAGGAAGCCGCCCAGAAGACGACCATCAAAATTCTATTTCCGCTGGTGCTGTTCGTACTTCCCGCCATGCTGCTCGTGATCATTGGTCCCGCGATCATCCAAATCGTTCACACACTCGGACACTGAATCGAAAGCGATTCAATGGCGCGCGTCCGCTTGCCGGATGCGCGCTTTTTTTTCACGTGCACCATGCGCTGAAGCTGAGAATCTCTTTCAAGTCGCGCAGCGCCTCCCGCCCGGATGCGCGGAAATTGACGATAGGATAAGCTTGACTCCTCATGAGCAGCCGAATGCTCTACGCTAAATCACCGCAATGGGCCGCGGTGGCTATCAAGGTTGAAGACCTGATGGCTGGAGCCGGCTTCAGCTTACTCAAAGACGGCGGCCGCACGCGTGCGGGCGTGCTCGCCTGCGACGGCTCGCGCGTCTTCGTCAAGCGCATTGCCAGCGGCTCATGGCTCAAGGGCGTGGCAGAGCGCGTGCGCGGTTCGCGCGCCACACGTACCCTCCGGGGAGCGGCGGTGCTGAGTGCGGGTGGCTTTGCGCATCCCGAACCATTGGCCGCGCTCGAACATCGTTCGTTCGGCGCGGTCACGGCCAGCTACGTATTGAGCGAAGTGCTCGTCGACGCCCGCATGATGAGCGTGTTCGCGCTGGCTGGCGGCCGCAATTTCCGCCGCCGCAAATGGGTTTCAGAGACTGTGGCGCGTGAGGTGCGACGGCTGCACGACGCCGGCATTTATACGCGGGACCTCCAGGAAACCAACCTGATGCTCGCGGCTGAGGCCGAGGGCGCTCCCATCACGATCTATTTTGTCGATCTCGAAGATTTCAGACTCAGGCGGCGGGTTTCGATGAAGTGGCGGCTTCGCAATCTGGTCCATCTCGACCGCAGTATCGGCCGCTTTGTTTCCAGCACCCAGCGTCTGCGCTTTCTCTACAACTACCTCGGTGGCAAACCGGTGCGAGCCGAGACGCGTCAAGTGGTGGGCCGCCTGCGCGCCCTGCGCGCGCGTATCGACACACGCGGCGGTCGTGCGCTCGCGCCGCGCCCGGCCGCCGGCGGCGAGGTTGGCGGCGTTGCACCACAAGGGTTTTCGCGCGCCGGCGTCGGCGAGAATTAATCCACAAGGCCAGGTTCATATGGCACTGGCAGTTCTCAAACGCGAATACGATCACCACACCGAGAAAATTCACTCTGTGGGTGGCCCCAGCGTGCGTGACGTCATGCTCGGGCTCAACGACGGGCTGGTGGCCTCCTTTGCCGTAAGCTCAGGCGTTGCCGCGGCCTTCGGCGTCGCCGGCGTCGTCATTATGGCGGGACTCGCTGAGATGCTCGGCGGCGCGGTCTCGATGGGTCTTGCCGCGTTCGCCTCGACGCGCGCACAATTTGAGTTTTACCAAAGCGAAGTCCAGCGGGAACGCGAGGAGATCAAGCGTTGGCCCGAGCGCGAGAGCGAGGAGATTCGCGCCATCTACCGCAACAAGGGCTTCAGCGGCGGCTTGCTCGACCAGATCGTAGCCCATATCACCGCCGACCCCGCGCGCTGGCGCAACGTGATGATGCGCGAGGAGTTGGGTTTCGGCGATGATATCAGCCAGCCGCCGATTCGCTCCGGTATGACGGTGGGAATCTCCTACTTGCTGGGTGCGATGGTCCCGGTCCTACCCTATTTGTTCGTGCCGCCGTCGCTGGGCGTCGTCCTGTCGGCGGGGGTGACGATCGTCACTCTATTTTGCGTTGGCGCCGCCAAGACCTTGATTACCGCGCGCTCATGGTGGCGCAGCGGCTTCGAGAGCATGGCGATTGGCATAGCCGCCGCCGCCGTCACCTACGGCGCCGGTATCCTGTTCGCCAGACGTTAACCTGACAGCGAATTGCTTCGGCGAATTATTTCGAGCCGACGTGGCCGGTTCGTTACTTGTGCTGGTTTCGTGCTACGCGGTCTCTGGCGCCGTCGGCGCGGTCGCACTCGCGCGGGTATCCGCGCCGACGCTTGAACGGGGCGCTTTCCACGCCGACAGGTCGCGCCCGATGAGGTTTTCGAGGGCTTCGACTTCGGGCAAAAAGCGTTTGCGCACGCGCGCCGCGACAGCGAAGTCGAGTGGCGGAAATTCCTCGCCGCGCTCGAAGCAGAAACGCCATACTCCGGCGCGCGCCAGCAGGCCCATCGTGCCATAGGCTTCGCGCGCCTTCAGCCAATCCCGTACCTTGCGTGCCTTGCGTGCCAGATAAAGGCTCTTGGGCAGTCGCCTGAAGCTGTTCACCCGTTCGGTCGCAATCGCGGAAGCCGCAATCGCGATTGGGTTGATCCCGATAAAGTCGCAAATCGGGTCGAGATAGGCCTGGGGGTCGGCTTCGAGGTCGTCGTAGATGCGGACGAGGACATTCTCGCGGCCGAAGGTGTCCTGCCATGCTTTCAGTTTGGCGGCGTGGCGATGCCAATTGTCTGGTATGTACGACTCGAAATCGCCGCGAGTCCAGACATTGCGCAGCGCCAGCTTGTAGAACGAATAGAGCAATTCCACGGGGTCGCGGAAGGTGCAGATGATGCGGCAGTTAGGGATGTGCTCGGCGATCCGCTCGCGCGCCGCGGCCGATCCGAAATAGCTCGGGCATATTTCGCCGACCGGCAAATCGGCCTCGCAATCGGCGAAATATCCCTTGTACCATTCGATTCCGTGCGCGTAGTTCTTGACGAAGAAATCGACTTCCTTGATATCGTGCGGCAGCCCTACATGGCCGCGCAAAACCGCGTCGAGCCATGAAGTTGCCGTGCGCGGAGGTCCCACGCCCAGAAAATCCGGTAAACGCCCGCGCTGCGGACGCCGCACTCCGTTTCCTGCCATCAGCAGACTCCTTTCCCGATCGGGCCGCCCGCCGGTTAAATCGCAATTATCGGCACGTTCAAGTGCGGCGACAGATTACCGGCCGGCGCGTCGTCATAGCTCGACCAGCACGTCTTCACCTTCGACCCGGACCGCAAAGCAGGCGAGCCTGACACCGGCATCGTCGATACTTCTTCCGGCCGCGAAGTCGTACTCCCATCCATGCCACGGGCAGATCACGCGCGTGCCGCGGACCTCGCCGTCACCGAGTGGGCCACCGCGATGCTTGCAGGCGTTGTCGATCGCGTAAAAGCTGCCGTCCGCATTGAACAGGGCTATCGTTCGTCCGCGCGCCTCGATCACTTTGCCGCTGCCTTCAGCGACATCGCCGCGCCGTGCCACTTTGATGAAGGTACCCATCGTCCGTTTCAAGTCGTGTACTCGGCGTTGATCTTGACGTAATCGAAACTCAGATCGCAGGTGGTGATTTCCGCACGCGCCTGGCCGAGCTTCAGGTCGAGCATGACGCCGAACTCACGCTCGCGCATGCTGGCGCCGGCCGCCGCGAGTGCGTCAACGAGAAGGGCGCCGCGCGCGGCTAGTCTGACGCCGCCAACGCGCAACTCGATGCGGTCCGGATCGAATGCAACGCCCGCCTTACCGGCCGCCATCAGGATTCTTCCCACGTTTGGATCGCAGCCGAAAAACGCGGTCTTGACCAGTGGTGAATTGGCAATGGAACGGGCGACACGCTCGGCGTCGCTCGACGAGCGCGCGCCGCGCACCACGACCGTTACCAGCTTGCTGGCGCCTTCGCCGTCACGGACGAGTTCGCGAGCGAGTGCGCGCGCGACTTCACGCACCGCCTCGTCGAACGCGTGGGCGTCACGGCCGGTTAGCGCGCGGTTACCGGCGGCGCCGCTCGCCAGCAGCATCAGGGTATCGTTGGTCGACATGTCGCCATCAACCGTAATCGCGTTGAAACTCGCGGGCAGCGCATTGGCGAGCGTTCTTTTGAGGGCCGATGGCCGCACTGCGGCGTCGGTTACGATGAAGGCGAGCATCGTCGCCATTTTGGGCTCGATCATTCCCGCGCCTTTGGCCGCCCCCGCGACCGTGACCTCGACGCCGCCGAGCCGGAGCGTGGTTGAGGCAATCTTGGGATGCGTGTCGGTGGTCAGGATCGCGCGGGCAAAATCATCGAGCCGGTCGGGGGCGAGCGCGTTTGCCGCCTCCAGTATTCCCGCACGATATTTCTCAAGGTCGTAGAGGTGGCCGATGACGCCGGTCGAGCACGGCGCCACCAGTTCAGGCGCGCAGCCGATCGCGGTCGCGAGCGCGGCGCACGAATCGCGCGCGAGCTTGAGCCCGGCCTTGCCACTGAAGCAATTGGCTGAGCCGGAGTTGACCGTCACCGCCTGCAGCCGGCCCCGCCTGACGCGTTCACTGGCGACTATTACCGGCGCGGCCTTGACCCGGTTGGCCGTAAAGGCGGCGGCCGCCGCCGCGGGCTGGCTGGCAACGATTACGCCCAGGTCCATGCGTTCCGGCTCGCTCCTGAGGCTGGCGCAGACTCCGGCGAAGCGAAAACCGCCCACCGGAGCGGGTTCAAGTCGTACGTTCATCCGCAACCTCCAAGCGCCGATCTAATACGCGCGCACCACTCGGAAGCAAGCACATCTGTGCCGTCGCAACACGGAGGCCGAGCACTCACGCTCGCGAGACCTTTTTTGGCGGACGCCGATCGGATGACTGACAAAGCGGAGGCGCGTTCTTTATCAGGAGAGGCTCGTAACGGAATTCAGGCCATTTTTCGGGAAGTTCGTACGTTCAGAACGGAAAGTGCCGACATGCCTGGTTCGTTGACTTGCTGGCCAATCTTCCTCATTTGCCGTGGCAGCGCTTGTACTTTTTACCCGAGCCGCACGGACAAGGATCGTTACGGCCGACCTTCTCGCTGTCACGCTTGATCGGCGCGGCGCCGCCGCCCCCGCCGCCGGCATCGACCGCCTGATCGCCGTGGCTCATCACCATCTTTTGCGGACGCTGTTGCTGCTGCTGTTGCTCGATCTGCTCGACATCCTGCTGGCGCTGCACCTGCACCGAAAAGACCTTCTCGACCACGTCCTGCTGCATCACCTGCATCATCGCCTCGAACATCGAGAAGCCTTCCTTCTGATATTCGACCAGCGGGTTGAGCTGTCCGTAACCGCGCAGCCCGATGCCTTCTTTGAGGTGATCCATCGCGAGCAGATGGTCTTTCCACAGCGAATCGAGCGTCTGTAGCATCACGATTTTCTCGATCTGCCGCATCACCGGTTCGGTGAACGCCTGCTCGCGCTCGTCGTAGAGCTTGTGCACGCGCTCCTGCGCCGGCTCCATCAGGTCCTCGGGCACGTTGATGTCGAGGCCTTTGGG
>JBOHWJ010000484.1:0-4629 GCA_050736495.1 Binataceae bacterium (SeqCode)
CTGATGCGGTTAACCCGCACCAGGTCCTGGTTGAATTTGAGCGCCGTCTGCGCCACCTCGAGATTCTCCTGCGCTTGGACCACGCCCCAGTAGTCCTCGCCGACGCGCATCACGAAGTCATTGAGCGAACCCCCGTATTGCCATTGCGACTCGCGCTGCCCCGACTCCGCCAGCCGCACATTGATAGTCGCGAAGTTCCAGCCGAAGTTGCGCAGCAGCGGCTGATCGAGCGACATCGTAAGCGATGGCGTATAGGACGGATTGACCGAACTGAAAGAGGAGTTCGTCAGTGTACGGTTGTTGTTGAACGTAATGCCGAGCGTTCCGCCGCTGGTCGACAACACCTTATTCACGCCAAAGTCCCAGTCGTAGAACTTTTGCGTGAAAGCTTGGCTGCCCGCCACCTGGAACGGCGAAGTCACCGGACTCACGTCCTTTTGCACGTCGAGTTGCGAGGTGAGGTCCGGATCGAACGCGGCATTGGCGATGTTGACGCTTTCGCTCGAAGCGATTGGATTGAGCGCGGTCGCGCGCAGCGCCGGGTTGTTGCGCAGCGCGATATACACCGCCTCCTTGAGCGTCAACTTGCGCGCGGTGCTGTCGGCGGTCCGCACGTAACGTTCGCTGATAATCTCTTCGGGCGCGACTTCACGGGACGGCGACCATTGCCGCATCAACATGTCTGGCAGCGACAGCACCGGATTCTTCTCGAAATGTCCGGCCGCCGAGCTCGGCACGTTGACCTGCGGCTTGAGCAATTCGGCGGCCGGAATATTGACCGGCGGCGTCTGCCCGCTGGTCGAAGGAGCATTGATCGCGTTCGGGGGGATAGTGGACAATGCGGATTGCGCCGCCGCCGAAATGCTGAACGCTGTCAGGAACGATACGATTGACAGCGCAAGCAGGGCACATTTACTCCGTGACATCTATCGAAGCCTCCTGGCAATCCCGGCCACCGGGAATCAGCGGAAGAGTTCCTGTCGCCCGATGGTCTATCCCAAAGTTGGCGCGGAGGAAACGACCGCGGGTTGAATCGGTGACCATGCGGGCACTTGCAACGGATTGATCGGGCGATTATAGCCAAAGGTTCTGATGCTCTCTACCGAACGGTCCTGAAGGCCTGCTAGAGGTGTGCGATAAGAATGCGTGTTATCAAATCGGCGGCGGCGATCGCGATCGTGCTGTTGTTCGTGGTCGCACTCGCGCTGCCGTGGGAAAGCGCATCGGTGTGGGCGCAAGGGACATCCCTCAGCGCTCTGATTGAGCCGCGCGGGACACCTGCTAGTGTCGCCACCCTGACCGCACCGGTGCAGCCGCAAGGGGTGCCTTCGCTCACCGTCAGCAAGGCGGCGCCGACCTCCACGCCGACGCCGGCGGCGCAAGTGTTCAACTGCAGTTGTAGCGGCCCCGGCACCGGCACCCATTGGATGGGCCGCGTGCAGTCTTCAAGCTTTTTCGATGCGCGACAGGCGGCGATCGGCGCCTGCCTGACCTACAATCTCAACAAGGCACCGGAATCGCCACTGATACCGCCGCATCAGTTTGTATTCGGGCCGCTAGTGGCGGGCCTGCTGCAGCCCAGCACCTCCCCGCCATTGCCGGTTTCGCCGCAGACCAATTTCTCGACCTCCGCGCAGCGCCAAATGTGTTCGATATGCGCCTGTAACTGAGTGTCTTTTTTTGTCCCAGCCTGGGATCTCGTGAAGGTTGCGCGGACGTACAATTCCGCCGCAAATCGTGTAAGCTTAAGCTGCGGTGCATCGCACCTAATCCACCTCTCAAGGTTGAATGGGCCATCCCTCCGTATGGGTAAGCTGATTATGATCCGCCATGGCGAGAGCGAAGGTAATCGTGATCGCCACTTCACAATTTCCCCCGAAGTACCGCTAACCGAACTCGGCCGCCTTCAGGCGCGCGAAGTAGCCGCGAAAATCGCACACGCCTTCCGCCCGCGCCTGGTGATTTCGAGCCCGTTCCGCCGCGCACGCCAGACCAGCGAAATTATCGGAACCGAACTCAAGCTGCCGATCGAAGTTGTACCCGATTTGCACGAGCGCGACCTCGGCTCGCTCAAAGGCCAATCGTACGACACGCTGCGCGAAGCGGTGCGCCAGGACCCGGCCTATGACTCTCGGCGAGGATGGCTCTGGAAGCCGGTCGGCGGCGAGAGCTACGAGGATGTGCGCCAGCGCGTGGTGCACGCCATCGAAGGCCTGCGCACGGTCTATCCCGATGACGAGCTGGTCGTCGTCAGCCATGGCGGCGTGATGCTCTCGATGTGGGCGCACGTCGCCGGCCGCTGGGAGGGCGCACACCTGCCGCCCAACTGCGGCATCGTGCTAATCGAACACGACCATACCGGCTACCGCTCGCCGCAAATCATCGAAGCCTGAAACGCTCGCCCGGCCGATGCGGCATGAGCCGTGCGCGCCGCGCAAACGCGCCATGTTGAGGGAACCCCAAGGCTCACCCGCCTACAGGCAAACCTCATGGCGTGGCGAGCGGACGCGTTAACTCGCTCAGCGTTGGCGGCATCGCATGACGCGGGTCGGCGGCGTATGCCCGCGCATAGGGGATAAGGCCATTATCGGCCGCGGCCTTGCGCCCCCGCGGACCCAGCATCAGCTTGAGGAATTCGAGCGCGGCCGCGCGATGCGGCGGGTCGGTGGTCAGCGTCGCCCCATATGCAATGGGTGCGCCGATGATACGTTTGCGATTGGCGCCGCTACCGACTTCAATACTGGCGCCGGCATACTCGTCACGCCGATCGAATTCGCTGAGGTTAATCGCGGGTGGCAGCGCAAGAAACCTGAGCCTGCCCAGGCGCGCGTCCGAACGATAACCGAAATAGTAGTCGAGCTCGCCGCTTTGCAGCATTGCGATAAGAAAAACGCTATGCGGGCGAATGTTCGCCGGTGGACAATTGGCCGCCAGCCGCGCCGCGAGCCCAGGGCGATGATAGTAGCGCGCGGCCAGTCGCCACAGGACGAGCGTCCAGTAGCCCGCCGGGTCGCGTTCGGGATTGGAATGGCCGTAGCGCACGCCCGGCCGCGTCAGCACCTCGAACCAGTTGCTGGCGCTGACGTCGTGCGCATATTTCGACCGGCTCGTGTAAAGGATTCCCATCGAGTTGCCGGCGAAGATGGTGACCCACGGCGCCAGACCCGGACGCGGCTTCGCTAGCAAGCGCCAGTCCGCCGTTATCAGAATGTCACACGGCTGATGAAGGTCGGTCACCTTGCGGATCGCGTCGAGACTGCCGCTGCTCTCCGGCCTGACCTTCACATCGGGATGCGACGCTTGGAACTCGCGCGCGAGTTCGCTCACGTAACCAGAGAGACTGTCGGCGTGGAAAATCACCAGCGGCCGTGGACTGGCGCATAACGCCCTGCCCTGCCCCGGCCACAACAGGCCGATGACGATCACAATCACCAACGCCAAGCGGAAACTCAGCCGGCCGCGCAGGCTCATCGTCGCAGCCCGCGGTTAAAACGGCATCCGCGCCGAAAAAACCGCGGCGTGGTTGAATATCGGATCGTCGGTCACCGCGACCTGGTAGCCCGCGCCCAGCGTAAATCCCAAGCGACGCCAAATCGGGATGCGCCCGATCACCACACCCGGCGTCAGGTAAACCTGGCTCTTGCCCGCGCGCTCGCCGTCGGGCCACCAGGTGTAGTTGACCTCGAACTCGGGCCATACGATGCGGAACAGGCGATATTGAAAGGCGGTGTTGTAGGCGACCGGCATCCCGAGGCGATCAAGCCCGCCATCGGGAAACGTCACGCTAACCGTGGTCTGAAAATCGAAATCGCCGAAGCCCTTGCCGAATGCGATGGTCGGCGTGAAGAGCGCGTGGCCCGCACTGTTCCGGTTGCGCTCGGCGGTCGGTGCGCTGAAGCCCATGAAGGCGCTTACGATATAATTGCCACTCTCTTCATTGGCCGCGAGAATGCGGTACTTCATCAGGAAGGTCTCGTCGGCCCAGCCGTCGGTGCCGCGCGGTCGATTACGCGAGATCCAGTTGGGGATGCCCAAAATCGTTTCGATGCGCTCGGCGGGAATCAGTTCGATGCCCTTGCCCGAGCCATAGTTATCGATCGCGCCGCCACGCGGCTGCGACTGCCAGCTCTGGTCGTAGCGTATTTCCTCTTCGAGGCGCGGCGTCACCGTTATCAGCGGCGTAATCCAATGCGGCTGCTCGGCCTGAGTGCGCGATACGCGGGTAAACCAATTGGCGAAATAGTCCGCGACCGGCGCAAACAGCGTCGGTGTCTGCGTGGCCGGCGTTGCGCTTTCCGCCAGCGCGCGCCCGGCGAGCGAATTGGGCGCGAAGGAAGCCCCCGTTATCGCGTCCTGCGCCAGTGCGGGAGCCGCCCCAAGGAGCAACACGCACGACGCAAGGGCGGCCACGGCGTGCGCGAAGCAGTGTGATGATGTTTTCATAGCGGCGCCCGTTATGCCATCATTCAAGACATATGGCAAGTATTATGGACAGCGCGCGAATCACTGACGCACTTCGGCGAACACGCATAAGCCGCGGCATGAGCCAGGCCGCGCTGGCGCGGCGCGCGGGAATCTCGCGTCAGGCGTTGAGTGCGATCGAGGCGGGAACGTATCAACCCGGGGTCG
>JBOHWJ010000485.1:0-2456 GCA_050736495.1 Binataceae bacterium (SeqCode)
TCTGGACCGTGATGGTGGGCGAGGTGCTGATGCGCGCGGGGAGCGAGGCGCAAAAAAAGACCCTGCTGCCGAAAATCGCCGCCGGCGATCTGATCGCCACGCCTGCCTGGATGGAACCGTCGGCGCAATGGAGCGCGCACGGTATTACCGCGAGCGCGCTACAGAGCGGCACGGACTTCACGCTTGACGGCGAAAAGTTGTTCGTCAATGACGGCCATATCGCCGACTGTCTGCTGGTCGCGGCGCGCACGAGCGGGAGCGGGGAAGACGGTGTGACGCTGTTCGCGCTCGATCGCCAGCGCGCCGGTATAACAGTGACGCCGCTCAAGACCATGGACCAGACGCGCAAGCTCGCCGCGGTCAAGCTTACCGGGGTTAAGGCGGCGGCGGCTGACGTTGTCGGCGAAGTCGGCAAAGGTTGGCAGCCATTTTCGCAGGCGCTCGACCGCGCCAAGGTGATGCTTGCGGCCGAGATGATGGGCGGCGCGCAGAAGGTACTCGAAGTGACGACCGAATACGCGAAGGTGCGAGTGCAGTTCGGCCGTCCGATCGGGAGCTTTCAGGCCGTGCAGCATAAATGCGCCAATATGCTGATCGATGTCGAAAGCGCCAAGTCTGCCGTCTACTACGCCGCGTGGGCCGTGAGCAACGAGGTCGCCGATGCGCCGCTGGCGGCGGCGCTGGCGAAAGCCGCGGCCTCCGACGCATTTCGGCGCGTTTCGGCCGACGGCATCCAGGTGCATGGCGGTATCGGCTTTACCTGGGACCACGACCTGCATCTTTATTTCAAGCGCGCCAAGTCCTCTGAGTTCACCTTTGGCGACGCCACGTACAATCGTGAACTGGTGGCGCAGGGAATCAATCTATAAGATCGGCATCAATCTATCAGGTTGGCGCGGCGCGGTTTCGGCTCGCAAACAGCTTACGCAAAACGCATGACGAGGAACTAAATCCGATGGCGGTTGACAAAAGTATCATCGGCAAGACCGGTAAACCGTTCACGATGCCGATTGAATGGAGCAAGGTGCGCGAATTTGCCCGCGCGATCAAAGATCCCAACCCGGTCTACTTCGATCCGGAACTGGCGAAGAAGGAATGCGGCGGGATCCCGGTGCCGCCGACCTTCCTGCAAGTCGCCGCGTTCTGGCAGGACGCCGACTCCACGCCCACGATGCATTTCGACATGCGGCGCATCCTGCACGGCGAGCAGGAATTCGAGTTTTTCAAACCGATCCTGGTCGGCGACGTCCTGACCGGCACCTCGCGCATTGCCGACCTGTACGAGAAAGAGGGCGGCCGCGGCGGCCAGATGACCTTTCTGGTGATGGAGATCGAGTACAAGAATCAGAAGGGCGAGAAGGTCGCGATCGCGCGTTCGACACTGGTCGAGACCGGCAAGGCGGTCGGTGGCTGATGCGCGTTCGTGACGCGGTTGCCGGCTTGGCCGGCGGCGCGTGGATGAACGCATACCGGCAACGCTGAAATCGGTAAACGTGCGCGCGGACTGCTCCGCGCCAAACGCGAGAACATCGCTGAAAGCGAGACTATCATGGCGGCAAAACTAAAGTTCGACTCGGTCAAGGTTGGCGACGAAGTTCCGGCCATTAAAATCGAAAACGTCGCGCGTCCCGACTTCGTGCGTTACGCCGGAGCGTCGGGCGACTTCGTTCCGCTCCATTACGATCAGACTTTTGTCGAAGCCGCGGGAATTCCGACCGTCTTCGCACAGGGGATGTGGACGGCCGGATGCCTGTCGCGATGCCTGACGGATTACGCGGGAGCCGGCCAGGTGCGCCGCTTCAAAGTCCGGTTCGCGCGCCAGGTATGGCCGGGCGACACCCTGACCTGCCGCGGCAAGGTCACCGGCAAAGCCGAGCACAACGACGAAAAGCTGATCGAGGGCGAATTGGAAGTGGTCAATCAGAAGGGCGAGGCCGCCGTCAAAGGCGGCTTCGCCGTCGCCGTCGCATAGCGTGGGGCGGACTCGTCGCGCTTTGCGTGACGCGATGAGCGCTTCCGCTGATCCTCGCTCTCGGATTCAGGTGAGCCCCGGTCTCGGGTGAGGAGAATTTTGCACAGCTTCGCGGTGGGCATCTTTGACTGCCTGACTCCGTTTCCTTTGAGACCATGAAGACGGTGAGGGAGAGGGCTGACCGTGTTGGCGCATGAATTGACGCGAGGCGTAAAGGAGCCGCTGACGTTTGAGCAATTTGGCGTCGGGGCGTGCGCCCCGCTCATCAGGCGGCGCCATTTCAGACGCGATCGCGTGCCCACGACCGGGTTTGTCGTGGCGGAAAGTATGTGTCGGCCAGGGCGGAGAGCGGTAATGCGATACGGCGCGTACACAAGCTATACTGGAAGGCATACAATTATCCCCGATGGACGAGTCCCGCTACATCATCATTCATGGTCATTTCTATCAGCCGCCGCGGGAAAGCCCGTGGACCGGCCTTATC
>JBOHWJ010000486.1:0-2055 GCA_050736495.1 Binataceae bacterium (SeqCode)
GCATGATGGAGGTTCCGTACTGCCCCGGCCCGTTGTATACGTTCCCGCCGTTGTATCTGGTCTCGCATGCTGGAGTTCCGCTCGGAATCGCCCGCGGCACACTCGATTTTGTGGAGGAGTTGGGCAACCGGAAGAAAACAATGCCCGGCGGTAGTCTTATGCGCGAGGATCCCCAGGTTCAGGAAACCATCGCATGGGCCGAGGCACACCTCGGAGCCGCTCGCAGTTACGTTTACGCGACGCTGGAAGACTTGTGGGAGACGCTATGCGAACTTGATAAGCCGTCGCCCCGCCAGCGCGCACAATACCGGATGATGATTACCTATTCGCATCAAGCGGCGAAGCAGGTCATCTCGACCTTGTATGACACCGCCGCGACGAGCTCAATTTTTCGCGCAAACCGCCTCGACCGCGACCTGCGCGATATCGTCACCGCCTGCCAACATCGCGTCGTTCATCCGAAGATGTACCGTCCGGCGGGCCGGCTGTTACTGGGTCTCGAACCCGAGGAACCGCTATTTTAGTTCAGACAATTACTGCCGATCGACTCGCGCGGCCAGATCGATAAAGGCCCTCCCGAATGTCGCAGAACCACAGTAACTCGAAAGTGGCAGAAGGGCTTCCTTTCGCCTCACGTATTTGGATCGAAGGGTAAGCCTCGCCAGCACGGGATGCTTCGCTCCGGCAGACTTCGCTTGGAATGACAGGAGCATCGCGGGCGCTGACAGGGGCACTGCGGCCTTGGTTCGTCATTCAGAGCTTCCTTCACGTCATTCTGAGCGAAACGAAGAATCCCGCATCAAAGATTGGCAAGGTCACTCACTCAGGGCATCATCCTGAACAAAGGACGATGTAGCCGGCTTAGCTCTTCAACGAACCTCTGTAATAAGTACATCAGGAAAAGAAACAGCTGACGGATTTAGTATTCCGGTTTGAAGTCGAAGTGATGTATCGCCTCGATGAAGCGGATGGTGCGGGTCTTCGAGCGCATCACGACGCTGTTCGTCATCGCGCCGCCCGAGAAAAAACGCACGCCGCGCAGATAGTCGCCGGTGGTGATACCGGTCGCCGCGAACATGACGTTGTCACCCGCCAGATCCTCGAGCGTGAACTTGCGCTTGAGGTCGAGGATTCCCGCCACGAGGCAGGCCTCGGACTCCTGCGCGTTGCGCGGTGTGAAACGGGATTGCATCTCGCCCCCAGCCGATCGAATAGCCGCCGCCGCGAGCATGCCCTGATGGGCCCCGCCGATGCCGATGAGCAGGTCGATTTCACTCTCCGGACGAGTCGTCGCGATCGCGGCCGAGAGATCACCGGCGGAGAGCATCTTGATTCCGGCACCGGCGCGGCGAACCTCATTAATCAGTTCTTCATGACGCGGGCGGTCGAGAATCGCGACGCGCAAATCTTCGACATAGACTTTTTTGACCTCGGCCAGCGCCTTCAGATTATCGGTGGGTGAGCGGTCAAGGTCGATTACGCCGCGGCCAATCGCGCCGCAGGCGATTTTATCCATGTAAGTGTCGGGGCAGCGCAGGATTTTGCCGCGCTCCGCCAGCGCAACGCATGACAGCGCGTTGGGTCCGCCGGTGGCGCAGATGAGCGCGCCTTCGAGTGCGTCGACCGCGACATCGACTTCCGGCCCCGCGCCGGTGCCAACAATCTCGTCGCCATAAAGCAGGTCGGTCGCACCGCGATCGCCCTCCCCCACCACGATCTTGCCGTCCATCGCGATCGAGTTGAGCGTATTGCGCATCGCCTCGGCCGCTACCCGGTCGGCCATACGCTCGTCACCTTTGCCGATAAAACGCGCAGAGGCCAGAGCCGCGGCCTCGGTCGCTCGCACTACTTCGAGAGCCAGATTGCGCTCCATCCCCGCGCGCTCCTTTTTTTCACCCTCTAATGCGGAAGTTCGCGCCCGAACAGCGCTTCGATCAGCCGGTAGCCCTGCTTGAGCAGAACGCCGGTCTTCGCGGCCTCCGCCTCCGTGTATCGTCGTGGCGCCGGCGCCGTTGCGCCCGCCCGCGCTACCCCCGTTGAATTACTACTCAGCAT
>JBOHWJ010000487.1:0-4021 GCA_050736495.1 Binataceae bacterium (SeqCode)
TGGCTGCAGCTGAATGTCTGAAGTTCGTAGCGGCTCGCAATCGACCGCCGGCTCGGGGCCTTGGTTATATGGATAGAGCGTGTACCCCGGTGTTCTGTAGATCGCCCAATCGCCGCTCTTGTCGTGCTCCTTGATCGCCTCCCGAACCTCGGGCGGCTGCGCAGCAAGGACCTGCCCCGCGGTTGGTGGAGCTGGCGGCGCTTCGGCCTTGGGTTCCGCTTCGGTCACGAGATTCAGCGGTGGCAGTGCGGGTGGTTGCTTCGCCGCGCACGCTTCCAACACGAGCGCGAGAATGAATGCTCCTGTCATGGCGATCCGTCTCATCGCTCTGCCTCCTGCGAATCTTGTCGCCTGCCTAGCCTTGCTGTTCGGTCCAGCTAATCTGCGTTACGCAAAAGCCGAGAGGATTGCTGACGATCGCGTCGTCGGAACTCGGCGGTACGATTTCGGTTTCCAACGCAGCTTCCCAATGGGACGGTGACCCGAGAGCGACGCCGTTCAGGTCGCGCTGCTGCTCGGTCCATCGCACCTGATAGCTGCGGGGCGATAGCTGAAGGATCGAGTCGATTTCAATCGAGACGGTCTGCTTCTCGGCGATCTTGAACGGGTTATGAGAGAAGTTGTCGGAGTGATAGTACTCGTCGAGAAAGCGGTCCGCGGCGCCTCGCGCATGCGCGAGCAGCGCGTTGAGGGTCTGATGCTCTACTTGCGGATCGCTGGTGACCGAGCGAGCGTCGCGGATGAAGGCCGCGACCTCGTAGCGTTCCATTCGCGCGGTCACGTCTGGCAACGCCGTAGACGTTAAGGGTTGCGGCACCGTCAGCGCGTATCCCAGTTTGTCGACTTCGACGACGTACGGGATGTAGCGGCTGCGATTGCTGATCCAGACCACTCCGCTCGCGAGAATCAGACTCAAAAGCAAGAGGCCGCCAGCAGCGATCTGCCAGTTACGTTTTCCGAGAACGAGATCAGCGTATCGCTCATCCCACTCGCGACGCGCTTCGAGATAAGGGTTGCTGTCCATACCAACGCCTCACCGCAGAATCGTCGAACTCACACATCAAAGTGCGGCCCGCTGGATTTGTTGGTTGAGCAAGTTCCTTGCCGCAGCGAGACCTTGGCGTCGTCGGGGGAGACGGCATCCAAGGAATTTAGTGCGGTACGGGAATGCTCAGTTGAGCGACGAGGGAGTTTTCGACGAGAGTCAGATGGTTAAATCTGTTCGCGAGCGGGTATCCGGAAGGCGAGGTTTCAAACTTAGGAAAGTGTCCACGAAGTGTCCAAAGTGTCCATCCATGAGATGATCTGAGCCGATCACTCGGATCAGAAAACCCTTGATTTTCCTACGCAGCCTGATCTGAGATGACCTGAGATTAGCCCTTGCGCGGGATTCCTAATCCTGGGGCCGTGGGTTCGAATCCCGCAGGGGGCGCCAGTTTTTTCCGAATAGATTGAGTTTTGAGCACCGCTAACCTTGGCTGTTAAGCCTGGCGTATTCGTGACTTTGGCTGAACCTTGGCTGTCGGAGTTCCCGTGGTCAAATTTCTCCGCATTTTTTCCTCCTGAGCAGCGTTTGAAGTCGAGCCCAAAGCACAAAGCGCCGACGAGCGCCGGAAAGTCGCCCGGTCCGCGATGCGCGACTTCTTCTGTTATAAGCTCGCAACCGCCATCCTCGGTGACAAAGTCAGAGGAGCCTGGCGGGACGTAACTGTTCGCGTGCCCAAACGCTTTCCGGCGCGCCAGACCTGGCAGCAAGAGCTGGTGGAAAAGATCGCGACGATCAAAAACGGCGGTAGCGTGCAGGTTGCGGATGGAGCGTATGCCAGGTCGCTCTGCGTCTGGCTACAAACCATTTGCCTGTGGTTCAGTCGCAAAATTTTGAACACATCTGCGTGCTTACGGCGCAACCCGACGGGAGCGAGCCCGCTCTAACCGTCCGTTGTGAGAGCATCAAAGCGGACACGATGCTGGTCTACCGTTTGGCGGCTCTCCGCGTGGATCATCCGCCGCCGCTAGTCCTCGGAGAGTTCTTCGCGCAGATGGGCCGGGGCCTCGGCGAGCAAGTTCCATAGGTCGTCTCAGTAAAACTTACCTGCTCCGTTCCGTTTCGGAAATTCTGGTTTCCGCGGCGTGTGTGCTTCTTCCATGTTTTCCATAAACAAAGCTCTTCTGAACGGTGGCGCGATCTTTGCTGCGATCTTTGCCAAGAGATCTGCGAAGAAATCCCAGCAAGCCTAACCAATCCAACGCGCTTGCGCTTTTGAAGTTTGACCATGCTGCTATCAAGCAATTTCGCGATGAAGGACAGCGTTACCTGATATCGCTGGCACCAAAGAACGACGAAACGGACACGGCAACCTTTAGAAAATTTATCGACGCGAATCGTGCAACATGATTTCGAGGACCGTGCTGGCAGGGATCCAACCTCAGCGAATTTGGCTCTGCTGCGGCTGTAACTTGAAAAAGGAGGATAAACATGGCTGCGGCTTCGCGACTCAGCGAAGGTTTACCCCCCGTTGGGCGCGACCTGGGACGGCCTGGGGGTTAACTTCGCCCTCTTCTCAGCGCATGCGACCAAAGTGGAGCTCTGCCTGTTTGACGCGAAGGGCGGACACGAGCTCGAGCGTGTAGAGCTTCCCGAGTACACGGACGAAGTTTGGCACGGCTATCTGCCGGACGCCCGGCCCGGCACCGTCTATGGTTATCGCGTGCGCGGGCCATATCAGCCGGAAGCCGGACATCGCTTCAACCATAACAAGCTACTGCTTGACCCTTACGCCAAGGCACACGTCGGCCAGCTCAAGTGGAGCCACGAGCTCTTTGGCTACAAGGTCGGCGCGGGCGGGGATGACCTCACTTTCGACGAACGGGACAGCGCGCCGGTCATGCCGAAATGCTGCGTGATCGATCCAGCCTTTACCTGGGCGCGGGATCGCGCGCCCCGCGTCGCCTGGGATCGGACGATTATCTATGAAGCTCACGTCCGGGGTTTCACCAAGAAACATCCGGCGGTCCCGGAAGAGCTGCGTGGTGCGTTTGCCGGATTCGCTCGTCAGGAGGTCGTCGATTACATTAAGGATCTCGGTGTCACCACTGTGGAGCTCATGCCGATCCAAGCTTTCATCGACGATAGTTATTTGCTTGAGAAAGGGTTGACTAACTATTGGGGCTACAACACGATTGGTTTTTTCGCACCCGATCCGCGATTTTCCGCGACCGGCACGATTGCCGAATTCAAACAAATGATTGCCCATCTGCATGATGCCGGACTTGAGGTCGTGCTTGACGTCGTCTACAACCACACGGCGGAGGGCAGCGAACGTGGCCCCACTCTTTCTTTCAGAGGCATCGATAATGCTTCCTACTATCGTTTACTTCCGGATACCCCGCGCTACTACATCAACGATACCGGGACCGGAAATACGGTGAATCTCAGTCATCCGCGCGTCCTGCAAATGGTCACCGACAGTCTGCGCTACTGGGTGACCGAAATGCACGTGGACGGGTTTCGATTCGACCTCGCCACTATTTTGGGCCGTGAGCCTTATGGTTTTGACGAGGGCGGTGGATTTCTCGATAGCTGCCGGCAGGACCCGGTACTGGCTATGAGCAAGCTAATCGCCGAGCCGTGGGATTGTGGTCCCGGCGGGTACCAGGTTGGCGGCTTCCCGCCCGGATGGGCTGAATGGAACGACCGTTACCGCGACGCGGTCAGGAGCTACTGGAAGGGAGACGAGCGAGAGGTTCCCGAGCTGGCGACGCGCCTGGCTGGCTCAGGCGACTGCTTCAATCGCCGCGGGCGAAAGCCGTGGGCAAGCGTCAATTTCCTGACCGCCCACGATGGGTTTACCCTCAATGATTTAGTCTCTTACGACGATAAACATAACGAAACGAACGGTGAAAATAATCAGGACGGCACTTCCAGCAATCATTCGTGGAACTGCGGTGCCGAAGGGCCGGCCGACGACCCTGAAATAAAACAACTGCGGGAGCGGCAAAAGCGTAACATGCTATCCACGCT
>JBOHWJ010000488.1:0-8718 GCA_050736495.1 Binataceae bacterium (SeqCode)
AAGATGTGTTCTCGATTTCCGGCCGCGGCACGGTGGTGACCGGACGCGTGGAGCGCGGCCGCGTCAAGGTCGGTGAGGAAGTCGAAATTGTCGGCTTCCGCGACACCAGCAAGACCGTCGTGACCGGCGTCGAGATGTTCCGCAAGATTCTCGACGAAGGCGAGGCCGGTGACAATATCGGCGTGCTGCTGCGCGGTGTGAAGCGCGAGGAAGTCGAGCGCGGACAGGTGCTGGCGCGGCCCGGCTCGATCACGCCGCATACTCAGTTCGAGGGTTCGGTCTACGTCTTGACCAAGGAGGAGGGCGGACGCCATACGCCGTTCTTCAACGGCTATCGTCCGCAGTTCTACTTGCGCACGACCGATGTGACCGGCGTGATGACGCTGCCGGAAGGCACCGAAATGGTGATGCCCGGCGACAATATCAATATAGTCGGCGAGCTGATTACGCCAGTCGCGATGGAACAGGGACTGCGCTTTGCAATCCGTGAAGGCGGGCGTACGGTCGGGGCGGGCGTGGTTTCGAAGGTGCTGAAGTAGGAGCTTGATGACTGGACGCAGCGGGAGTCCGGGACGTGGCTGACAGGATGAATGAGAAGATACGCATACGCCTGAAGGCGTACGACTACCGGCTACTCGATCAGTCGGTGCGCGAGATTGTCGATACGATCCGCCGCACGGGTGGCCGGGTGGCCGGGCCGATACCGCTGCCGACCCGCATCGAGCGATTCACGGTGAACCGATCGCCGCACGTCGACAAAAAATCGCGCGAACATTTCGAGATTCGCACCCATAAACGCCTGCTCGACGTGCTCGAGCCGACCCAGCAGACCATCGACGCGCTGGGCAAGCTCGATCTGGCGGCCGGCGTCGATGTTGAGATTAAACTTGAGTAGCGCCGTGTTGAGCGGACTTATCGGAAAAAAACTGGGGATGACCCAGGTGGATGATCAGGCCGGGCGCGTCAGCGCCGTCACGGTCATCCAGCTCGGGCCATGTGCCGTGTCGCAAATCAAAACCAAGCCGACCGATGGTTATGACGCGGTGCAGGTGACCTTTGGGCGCAAGAAGCTTTCACGCGCGAGCAAAGCCGAACGCGGCCATTTCGCCAAGGCCGAAATCGCCGCCGGAATCGCCACGCGCGAGTTCAGCCGACGCGGCGCGGACGAGCTTAAGCTCGGCCAGGCCATCGCGGCCGGTGACGTATTCGAGCCGGGCGACCTGGTTGACGTGTCCGCCGTCAGTAAGGGACACGGCTACGCCGGTGTCATGAAACGCCATCATTTCGCGGGCTTTCCCATGGCGCGTGGAACGCACGAATATTTTCGCCATGGCGGTTCGATCGGCAATCGTTCATATCCGGGCCGTGTGCGCAAGGGACTGCGGATGGCGGGACAGATGGGTAACGAGCTTGCGACCATAGTGAATCTCACGGTGATGGAAATTCTAGCCGAGGAAAACGCCATCGTGGTCTCGGGTTCGGTGCCGGGCGCGGACGGCGGCCTGGTGGTGGTGAAACACGCCGCCAAGGAGCGGCGCTACGCCACACTGGAGCAGGCCAATGGATGAGGTGGGAGGACAAGCGCCGGCGGGCGACACGCGGGTGGCGGGTAATGTCAGAGTTCCGCTCTATTCGGCGGCGCGCGAGCGGACCGGTGACTTCGAGGTCTCCGCGAGCGTCTTCGGCCGGACTGGAAATACCTCGCTGCTGCATGAAGCGGTGCGGATGCAGCTCGCCAAACGGCGGGCGGGGACCGCATCGACCAAGACCCGCGGTCTGATTTCGGGCGGTGGACGCAAGCCCTGGCGGCAGAAGGGAACCGGCCGCGCACGTTCGGGATCGACCCGCTCACCGCTGTGGCGTCATGGCGGTACAATCTTCGGACCGCAGCCGCGCGACTATTCCTACAAGATGCCGAAGAAGGCATGGCGGCGCGCGCTCAGCCTGGCAATATCGGACCGCGCGCTCAATGGCAAACTGACGGTGGTCGAGGCGCTGGAATTGGCCGAGCCCAAGACCAAATTGGCCCGCGCCGCGCTCGAAGCGCTCGGGCTCAAACATGCGCTTATCGTCGCCGGCGAGGATGACGCCAATTTCGTTCGCGCGGCGCGCAATCTGGCGGCGTATAAGGTGCTGTCGCTGGCCGGGCTCAATGTTTACGACGTGCTCAACTACGATGAGCTGCTGATGACGGCCAAAACCGCGCGCGCGATCGAGGCACGGCTTGGAGGCGGCGCGGCATGAAGGGTGAGCAACTCATAGTTTCACCGCTGATCACGGAAAAGGGAACGGCGGTCAGCGAGAAGTCGAACCAGGTCGTGTTTCGAGTGCGACCCGAAGCGGGCAAGGACGTTATACGCAACGCGGTTGAAGATATGTTCAAGGTCACGGTGCTGAAAATCAGGACCTCGAACTTTCTCGGCAAGACTCGCCGCCGCGGCCGTACCGAAGGGCGGCGGCCCAACTGGAAAAAGGCCTATGTGACGCTCAAAGAGGGCGATCGCATCGAGTTTTTCGAAGGGGTTTGAGGCGGCAGGTAGCAGGCGATGGCAGTAATTCAACTGAATCCGCGCACTCCGGGGCAGCGCTTCATGCAGATGGCGGACTTCACCGTACTCAGCAAGAAGGCTCCCGAGAAGAGCTTGCTGAAGCCGGTGCACAAGTCGGGCGGGCGCAACAACCGCGGCCGCATGACCATGCGCCATCGCGGCGGCGGCCACAAACGGCGTCTGCGCGTCATCGACTTCAAGCGCAATCGCGATGGCGTGGCGGCAGTAGTGGCGGCGCTCGAATATGACCCCAACCGCTCGGCCAACATCGCTTTGCTGCATTACGCCGATGGCGACAAGCGCTATATCCTGGCACCGGCGGGATTGAAAGTCGGCGACAAGGTCGAATGCGGCGCTGAAGCCGATATCAAGCCCGGCAATGCGCTGGCGCTGAAGAACATTCCAGTCGGTACCATCGTGCACGCTATCGAGCTCAAGCCGGGTGCCGGCGCGCAAATGGCCCGGGGCGCCGGTACGCAAGCACAGTTGATGGCCAAGGAAGGCAAGTTCGCTTTGCTGAAACTGCCGTCGGGCGAGCAGCGCATGGTACAGGCGGAATGCCGTGCGACGGTCGGCCAGGTCGGCAATCTCGAGCACGAGAATATTTCAATCGGCAAGGCCGGTCGCAGCCGCCATCTGGGCCAGCGCTCCCATGTGCGCGGGGTGGCGATGAATCCGGTCGACCATCCGCATGGCGGCGGTGAGGGCCGTTCCAAGGGCAATCATCCGCAGTCACCGTGGGGAATGCCGACCAAGGGCTACAAGACGCGCGGCAAGAAGCTATCAGATCGTTTCATCGTAAGCCGCCGGCCGCGCGGAAAACGCAGTGGAAAGGGCTAAGTGGACAATCGCCGGCTTTCGAGGGGCAGCGAATCACGGAAAATTTAGATGGCCAGATCGTTAAAAAAAGGTCCTTTCGTCGACACCCATCTGCAGAAGAAGGCCGAAGCGGCAAACGCCGCCGGCGACAAGCGGATTATCCGTACCTGGTCGCGGCGCTCGATGATCGTGCCGGACATGATTGGGCTCACCTTCGCGGTGCATAACGGCCACAAGTTCATCCCGGTCTATTGCACTGAAAATATGGTGGGCCATAAGTTCGGCGAATTCTCGCCGACGCGGACTTTCCATGGCCATGCGGGCGACCGCAAGGGTGAGGTCAAGGGCGCAGGGTCCGCGGCCAAAGGCGGCGCCTGAGCGCGCGGAGGGATTTGGCGATGGAAGCTGTGGCGCGAACCCGGTTTGTGCGGATCTCGCCGCAAAAACTGCGGCTGGTATGCGGTTTGGTTGCCGGTAAGAAGGTCGATCAGGCACTTTCGATCCTTGAATTCACGCCCAAAAAGGGCGCCAAAGTTATCTCGAAGACGCTGCTCGCGGCGGTTGCCAATGCGCGTGACCAGCAAAACGTCGACGAGGATAAGTTGTTCGTGAAGCGGGTGACGGCCGATACCGGTCCGACCTGGAAACGTTCGATGCAGCGCGCGCATATGCACGCCACGCCGATTCTCAAACGCACCAGCCATCTTACGGTCGTGGTGGACGAACAGGGGGCCTGAAGGATTTTATGGGCCAGAAGACACATCCGCGTGGACTGAGATTGGGCATAATCGAGGGTTGGGATTCGAAATGGTACGCGAGTCACGGGTACACCAACCTGTTGCACGAGGACCTGAAACTGCGCGACTTCATCAAGCGCCGGCTCTATCACGCCGGTATCTCGCGCATCGAAATTGAACGAATGGCCAACAAGGCCAAGATCAATATCCACACCGCGCGGCCCGGAATTGTGATTGGCAAAAAGGGTGTCGAGATCGACAAGCTCAAGGGCGATATCGGCAAGATGATGAAGGGCAAAGACGCCTTCATCAATATTCACGAGGTGCGGCGGCCGGATCTCGACCCGCAGCTCGTGGCCGAGAATATCGCGTTGCAACTTGAGCGGCGTGTCGCCTTTCGGCGCGCCATGAAAGAGGCGGTACTGCGCGCGATGCGGATGGGGGCGCAAGGGGTCAAAGTGCAGGTGTCGGGACGTCTTGGCGGCGCCGAAATAGCGCGTCGCGAATGGTACCGCGAGGGGCGTGTGCCGCTGCAGACTCTGCGGGCGGACGTTGCTTACGGATTTGCGGAGTCCAAAACCACCTACGGAGTTATCGGGGTGAAGGTCTGGATTTTCCGCGGTGAGATATTGACCCGCCAGGAAGAGGCGGCCAAGCGCGCGGGCGGTCAGGCTCAGCAGCAATAGCGAAACAATGCTTTCACCGAAGAAAGTCAAATACCGCAAGATTCAGAAAGGACGGGTGCGCGGTGCCGAATCGCGCGGTTTGGAACTCGCTTTCGGCGATTACGGGCTCAAGAGCACCGAGACCTGCCGGGTCGACACGCGGGCGCTGGAAGCCGCCCGTATCGCGCTCACGCGCCATATCAAGCGCGGCGGCCGCGTATGGATCCGGGTTTTCCCGGACAAGCCGTTTACGAAAAAGCCGGCCGAGACGCGCATGGGCAAAGGCAAAGGCGCGCCCGAAGGCTGGGTCGCGTGTGTGCGGCCAGGACGCATCCTGTTCGAAATGGAAGGGGTGGATCGTGCGACCGCGCTGGAGGCGATGCGGCTGGCCGCGCATAAGCTGCCGATTAAGACCATAGTCGTGGAGCGGGAGGCCGAGGCCTTTGGAGCTTGACGAACTGAAGCAGATGAACGCGGAGGACTTGCGCGTCAAGGAGCGCGAGTCACGCGAGGAGATCTTCAGGCTACGCCTGAAGCTGCGCACCAATCAACTTGACAATCCGGCAAATTACCGGAAGGCGCGCAAGGAATTAGCGCGAATCCTCACGCTGCTCCACCAAAAGAAGGGCGGCGCCAGGGCGGGCGCAAGTGACGAGAAGAAGGTGAGCGATGCGGCAGCGGATTAAGCGGCGCGAGGGCTTGGTCGTTTCCGCCAAGATGGCCAAGACCGTGGTGGTCCAGGTCGACCGGCTGGTCGAGCATCCGCTCTACGGCAAACGGGTCAATCGGCGCGGACGTTTCATGGCGCATGACGAAAAAGGCGAATGCCATGAAGGCGATCGCGTGCTGATTATTGAGTCGCGTCCATTGTCGCGCAACAAGCGCTGGCGGGTCAGCCAGGTGATCGCACGGGCGGCGAGGTAGGGGGGGCGAACAGGCCATGGTGCAGACGCGGACAGTGCTGGGAGTGGCGGATAATTCGGGCGCCCGCAAGGTAATGTGTATCAAGGTGCTGGGCGGCTCGCGGCGGCGCTACGCCAGCGTCGGCGACATCATCGTGGTGGCGGTCAAGGAAGCGATTCCCAACGCCAAAGTCAAAAAGGGTGACGTCACGCGGGCGGTGATTGTGCGGACCAGCAAGGAAGTCAGCCGTCAGGACGGCAGTTACATCCGATTCGACGACAATTCGGCGGTGCTGCTCGATAGTCAGCACGAGCCGATCGGCACGCGTATTTTCGGTCCGGTCGCGCGCGAGTTGCGCGCCAAGCGATTTCTCAAAATTATTTCGCTTGCCCCGGAGGTTCTGTGATGGCTAGCGAAAGTCACGCGCGGAAATGCAGGCTCAAGAAGAACGACATCGTGATGGTCGTCGCCGGCCGCGAACGGGGCAAGACCGGCAAGGTGTTGCGGGTGTTGCGGGAACGTAGGCGAGTGGTGATTGAGCGGCTCAACGTGGTCAAGCGCCATTCACGGCCGAGCGGACCGGCGAGTCCGGGCGGTATCGTCGAGAAGGAAGCGCCGATCGAGATTTCAAACGTGATGATCATGTGCGACCGTTGCAATGCCCCGGTGCGGATGGGCGTGAAAATCGAGGCCGGCGGCGATAAGACCCGGATTTGCCGGCGTTGCGGCGAGCCGCTGGGGAATGATTGATGGCCGACGAGGAAAAGGGCGAAAAAGGGCAAAAGGCCCGGCGCCAGGATAAAGGCGATAAAGGCGGAGAGAAAAGCGGCCAAGGTGGCAAGGCCGGGCGAGGCGCCGATCGCGGTGGCAAAAAGGGCGGCGCGCAGGCGGCTTCGGCAGCGCCGGCCAAGCCGCTCGAACCCGAGCCCAAGATACCGGCGCGCCTGCGGCTTCGCTACGAGAGCGAAATTATGCCGGCGGTGATGCGCGAGCTCAAAATCGAAAACAAAATGCGCGCACCCCGGCTCGAGAAAATCGTCATCAATATGGCGCTGGGCGAAGCGCGTGAAAACGTCAAGATTCTTGATGCGGCGGTCGAGGAGGTCGGGCAATTTGCCGGGCAGAAGCCCGTTATCACGCGGGCGCGCAAGGCGATATCGAATTTCAAACTGCGCGAAGGCATGCCGATCGGTGTGATGGTGACGCTCAGGCGCGATCGCATGTGGGAATTCTTCGACCGCCTGGTGAATGTGGCAATGCCGCGTGTGCGAGACTTCCGCGGGGTCAGCGACAAGTCGTTCGACGGGCGCGGCAATTATTCACTGGGCTTGCGCGAGCATACGATTTTCCCCGAACTCAATCTCGACAAGGTCGATAAGATCAAAGGGATGACGATTTCGATTAACACGACGGCGCGCAGCGACTTCGAGGGGCTGACGCTGCTGAAGGCGCTGGGAATGCCATTTCGGGGCGCAGGCGGCGAGCGCGCGATGCCCGCGGTGGCGGCGCAGGGGTAAGAACGATATGGCGAAGACCTGTCTTCGGGTCAAGGCTGAGCGCACGCCCAAGTTCAAGGTGCGCAAATATAATCGCTGTCCGCTGTGCGGGCGCTCACGGGCCTTTTTCCGTCGTTTCAAGATGTGTCGGCTGTGCTTGCGCAAACTGGCATTGCGAGGGCAATTGCCGGGCGTGGTCAAGGCGAGTTGGTAAACGGACGGTTGGCAAGAGAGAGTCAGGATTCCAAATGTCGCAAACTGATCCGATCGCTGAACTGCTGACCCGGATTCGCAACGCCAAAGGCGCGCGCTACAACCAGGTTGAAGTGGCCTACTCGCGTGTGCGGGAGGCGATTTGCCGGGTATTGCAGGCTGAAGGCTTTTTGGCGGGCGTCGAAATAGCGGGCGAAGGCTATAAGCGCAAACTGGTGTTGGGTTTGCGTTATTCATCGACGCGTGAATCCGTCATCCGCGGCATTCAACGCGTCAGTCGTCCGAGTATCAGACGTTATTCGGGGGCAAAGACCATGCCGCGAGTGTCGAGCGGAATAGGCATGCATGTGGTGTCGACGCCACTAGGCGTGATGACCGATCGCGAAGCGCGCCGGCGCAACGTGGGCGGCGAAATCCTGTTCAAGGTCTGGTAAGGAACGGCGATGTCGCGGATAGGAAGATTACCGGTCGTGCTCGACAAGGGCGTCACGGCGGCGCTCCACGAGGATACGCTTAAGCTCGAGGGCCCGAAGGGCAAGCTTGAGACCAGGATTCACTCAGGGCTCACGCTCGAGATCGGAGATTCGCGTATCGTGGTAAAGCGGCCGGGCGACTCCAAGCAGGAGCGCTCGCTGCATGGGCTGACGCGCAAGCTCGTCGCTAACATGGCCGAAGGCGTGAGCAAAGGCTTCACCCGCGTGCTGGAGATTAACGGCGTTGGCTACCGTGCGGAAGTAAGAGGCACGCTGATCAATTTTTCTCTCGGGTATTCCCATCCCATCGTCTACCAGCTACCGCCCGAGGTAACGGCGAAAGTTGACCGTCAGGTCACGCTGACGCTTGAGAGCGCGAATCGCCAGATATTGGGCTCGGTGGCAGCCGAGATACGTGGTCTTAGACCGCCGGAACCGTACAAGGGCAAAGGTATCAAGTACGCAACCGAAACCATCCGCCGCAAGGCCGGCAAAGCCGCGGCGGGTGCCAGCTCGACGTAGGAAACGCGGCGATTATCATGGCTTTTGAGCGAGTCGAAAAGCGCAGGATGCGTCAGGTACGGGTGCGGCGCAAGGTTCGCGGCAGCGATCAGCGCCCGCGTCTGTCGGTCTATCGGTCGCTGCACCACATCTATGTTCAGGTTATCTCGGACGAATCCGGCCATACCTTGGTTGCAGCTTCTACGGCAACACCGGAGTTGCGTGAGGCGGTTAAAAGTAAACATAGCGTTGCGGCAGCCAAAGCGGTCGGCCAAGCGGTAGCGGTTCGGTGCCTTCAGCGTGGCATTACGCAAGTGATCTTCGATCGCAACGGGTTTCTCTATCACGGCCGGGTCAAGGCG
>JBOHWJ010000489.1:0-3214 GCA_050736495.1 Binataceae bacterium (SeqCode)
CAACGGGCTGCACGAAATAGCCCTTGAGCTCCTTGCCGGCAATCGTCAAAACATTTCTCATCGATGCACAAATCGTCTAGCCGCGACCGGCCCCGATCTCCTCGAGTGTCTCTTCGACCGACGCGCCCGGCACATGACCCTCTTTCGCGATGGCATGCAGGAAAACCTCTTCGAGCGTACTGCCGGCGGGCAGATTGGAGAGCTGCTCCTCCAGCACCACCTGGCCATCGTTGATAATCACGACCTTGTCGCAGATCTGCGAAACCTCGGGCAGAATGTGGGTCGACAGAACAATGGTGCGGCCGCCGGCCAGACCCCGAATCAATTCGCGGATTTCATGGATCTGGCGCGGGTCGAGACCGATGGTGGGTTCGTCGAGCACCAGCACCGGCGGATCATGGATAAGCGCCTGGGCAAGCCCGACGCGCTGGCGATAACCCTTTGAAAGCTGCCCGCAGATACGGTGTGACATTTCGCTGAGTCCGCACACGCTGACGACGTGGTCGACCGCGCCGTCCACGGCCGCGCGCTTCACGCCCCTTAGGCGCGCGACAAATTGGAGGTACTGTTCAACCCGCATGTCGCCATAGAGCGGAGGCGATTCGGGCAGGTACCCAATCCGTTTGCGCGCCTCCAGCGAGTTGGCGAAGATGTCGAGATCGTCGATAACGACGGTGCCGGAGGAAGCGGGCATGAAGCCCGTGATAATGCGCATGGTGGTGGTTTTCCCAGCGCCGTTGGGGCCGAGAAAGCCGAGAATTTGCCCACGCTCGGCCTTGAATGAAATGCCCTTTACCGCTAGGAAGCTTCCGTAGGCCTTGCTTAGGTTTTTAACCTCTATCATGCTGAGCGCCTGGCGCGCGGCCGAATCGTCCGTACGCTTGAGTTCCAGCCGTTAATGACGATCACGGTGCGTAATTATTCGATACGGGTGAAGCAACCGATTAGTTAAGCCACGGCCACCCACGGTGTCAATATAAGAAACCAGAATTCGTACTGGCCGGACTTTTGCTTCCCGGCCGCGATTCGTTACTCTGACCTCACTTCATCATGGCGGAAGAACGGCACAATCTCTACCTGGTCGACGGCTCGGGATATATTTTCCGCGCCTTTTTTGCCCTGCCCCAATTGAACAATTCGCGTGGCCTGCCCACCAACGCCATCTACGGCTTTATTCGTATGCTGCTCAAGCTCTTGAAGGACGCGCATCCGAGCCATATCGCGATGGTGTTCGATTCGGCCAGGAAAACCTTTCGCGACGACCTCTTCGACTCGTATAAGGCCAATCGCCCCGTCACGCCCAATGACCTTCTCGCTCAGATTCCCTACATCCATCGCGCGGTCGCGGCCTTCCGCATCCCAAGTCTGGTGATCGACGGTTACGAAGCCGACGATGTCATCGGCACATTGGCGGTGCGCGCGGCGAAGAGCCGCTTCAACACCGTCATCGTGACCGGTGACAAGGACTTCATGCAGTTGGCCGGTCCGAATATCACGTTGTGGGATACTATGCGCGACAAGCGCATCGGCGCGCGCGAAGTGCGCGAACGCTTCGGCGTCGACCCACGCGCGTTGGTCGATATCATGGCCCTGATGGGCGATGCGATCGACAACGTTAAGGGTGTGCCGGGCGTAGGCGAAAAGACCGCGAGCGCGCTAATTCAGCATTTCGGCGGTTTGGAGGCGTTGTTCGCCGGCCTCGGCCGCCTCGAAGAAACCAAAATCCGCGGCGCCAAAAAACTCGCGGGCCTGCTCGCCGATCATCGTAATGAAATCGAACTCGCCCGCAAGCTCGTCCGTATCGATACCGAGGTGCCGCTGACCGTGGAACCCGAAGGCCTCGGCTGGCCCGGAATCGACCACCAGATTGCCGCCGACCTGATGCGTGAACTGGAGTTTGGCTCGCTGCTGGCCGAACTCGCGCCGCCCCGAGCGGTAATAGCGCGCGCCGCCGCCAGCAGCGAGACCCGCGTCAACGCCAGCAACTTCGCCAACGTCATGGAGATGCTCGCTAAAGCGCCGCGCCTCGCGCTCAATCTAGGGCCCGCGGCGAACGGCGCGGGCGTCGATGACAACTGTGGCACTAGCGGCAACGGTGGCGCGGGTGAACTCAAGCTGAGCGCTGATACCGAGGCCCCAAGGGGCGGCGCCGCAGTGGCCAGTACCGGTGAAGTGTTGAAGCTCAAGGCCGCCGGCGGCGCGGAAAGCTTCGTCCTCGGCGCGGACCTGATGGCACGGAGCGCGCCGCTGCTCGGCGCTCCGGTGCCGCTCAAGGCGTGCCATGATTTGAAGAGTCAACTGGTTCGTTTCCGCACCTATGGCGTCGAGCTGGCGGGCGTCGATTTCGACACGATGCTGGCGGGGTTCCTGGTCAATCCGGGCAAAGCCGAGCCATCGCTCGACAGCCTCTATCATGAACATCTGGCGCCGTTCGGCAATGCGCCTGCCATTTCGGAACCGGAAATTATCGAGACGCTGCGTGAAACGCTCGGCGCGCGGCTCAAGGACCTGGAACTGGAGCGTCTGTTCAATGAAATTGAGCTGCCGGTCGCGCGGGTGCTGGCGGCGATGGAGGAAGCCGGTATCGCCGTCGACGCGGCGGCGCTGAATACGATTTCGCGCGAGGCCGCCGCGCAACTGGGGCGACTCGAACGTGAATGTTTTGAGCTGGCCGGATGCGAGTTCAACCTGAATTCGCCGACGCAATTGCGCCAGGTTCTGTTCACCGGCCTGAAGCTTTCGGCCAAAGGACTCAAAAAGACCAAGAGCGGCTATTCGACCGACGCCGACGCCCTGGAAAAGCTCGCCCAAACGCATCCGCTGCCGGCGAAGATTCTCGAGTACCGCACCATCGCGAAGCTCAAGTCGACCTACAGCGACGCGCTGCCGGCGTTGATCAGCCCGGCCGACGGCCGCGTCCATACATCGTTTCACCAGGCTCTCACGGCGACCGGAAGGCTAAGTTCGAGCGAGCCCAATTTGCAGAATATCCCGACGCGCAGCGAGGAGGGACGGCGGATTCGCCGTGCCTTCGTCCCGCAGCCCGGATTCCTGCTGCTGTCGGCTGACTACTCGCAAATCGAATTGCGCGTGCTCGCCCACTTGTCGGGCGACCCCACGCTGGTCGAAGCGTTTTCTCGCGGCGAGGATATCCATACGCGGACCGCGACCGAAGTGCTCGGCGCCGGCGCGATCGACGCGGCGGCGCGCCGCC
>JBOHWJ010000490.1:0-3250 GCA_050736495.1 Binataceae bacterium (SeqCode)
CCGGCCGTCCCGGTCCGGTGGTGGTCGATCTGCCCAAGGACGTTCAGCAAAACGAGTGCGTCTTCAAATATCCGGACAAAGTTGAATTGCGCGGCTTCAAGCCCACCATCAAGGGCAATCCGCGTCAAATCGAACGCGCGGTCGAGGCGATCGAGCACAGCGAAAAGCCGCTGTTCTACGTCGGCGGCGGCGTGCAGTGGTCGGGTGCGGCGCCGGAACTGGCGCAACTCGCGCGCGGCCTCGGCATCCCGGTTTGCGAGACCTTGATGGGACTTGGATCGCTCCCGGCTTCCGATTCGCTCTGCCTCGGGATGCTCGGGATGCATGGTTCGTACGGCACCAACACGGCGGTCTGCAACACCGATTGCCTGATTGCGGTGGGGGCGCGTTTCGACGACCGCGTTACCGGCCGCATCGCCGACTTCGCGCCCAAGGCGGAGACCATCATCCATATCGATATCGACCCCGCTTCGATTTCCAAGAACGTCAAGGTCGATGTACCCATCGTTGGCGACATCAAGTCGGTGCTGAGCGACATGCTCAAGAGCGTGCGCGGCCGCGAGTCCATGGCCAGGCGCAAGGCCGGCTGGAGCAAATGGCATCAGGAAATTCTGCAGTGGAGACGCGAGCGCCCACTCTACGAAAATGGCGGTCTCAGCGCGCGCGAGAGCATCTCGCCGATGCATGTGATCGAGGAGATGCATAACCTGACCAAGGGCGACTGCATCGTCGCAACCGACGTCGGCCAGCATCAGATGTGGATCGCGCAACTGTTTCCGTTTGAACGCCCGCGATCGCTATTGACCTCGGGCGGACTCGGCACCATGGGCTACGGGCTGCCGGCGGGAATCGGCGCGAAATTCGCGGCGCCCGATCGCAAGGTGATCGTAGTTTCGGGTGACGGCTCGATCCAGATGAACATCCAGGAACTGGGCACCGCGGTTCAGTACAATGTCGACATCAAGGTGGTGATTTTCAACAACTACTTCCTCGGCATGGTGCGCCAGTGGCAGGAAAAGTTCTACCAGGAGCGCTATTCCTATTCGGCGATGTCGGTGCCGAACTTCGTCAAATTGGCCGACGCTTACGGCGCCAAGGGTTTCAGGGTCGAAAAGGCGAAGGACCTCGCACAAACCATGAAGGAGGCATTCGCCACACCCGGTCCGGTGCTGATCGACGTGGTAATCCCCAAGGAAGAGGCGGTGATGCCGATGATTCCGCCGGGCGGCGCGATGTCCGAGATGCTGTTCGCGTAGCGCGCTCCACCTGGGCGCGGGCCCGGAGGCGCTATCGGGCCGCGCCGCGCTGCTGGTAATGTTGTGCGCGGCGCAATAGAGATACCGTGGCGTCGCTCCGCGGGAGAACCGCTTAGACCGCGCGCGACCTTCCCGCCTTTTACTTTTTTTGCCGCTTGACGATAGGTTGAGGGCGTTCGGCTTATGTCGGCCGTGACCCGTTCGCCGCTCGCATCTCAGCGATGGCGGCGACATCGACGTAACGTGAGGGAGGACTCAACCATGGCGCGACTGCCATATTTAAAGCGCGAGGATTTGCCCGAAGCCGATCGCGAAATCTACGACCAGTTCGAAAAAGAGCGCGGTACCACACCCGGTCATATTCATCGCACGATCGCCAACGCGCCCAACCTTTTGCGTCGCTTCCTCGGCATGGCCAACGAACTTCGCAACGGCACCCGGCTCGACCCGCAACTGCGCGAATTGGCGCTGCTTACGGTGGGGCGGCTGACCGGTGCGGAATACGAATTCGTCCATCACTGGAACCTGGCGCTGCGCATCGGTATCGCGCACGAGAAGCTGGAGCATCTGGCGGATTTCGAGAATGCGCCGGTGTTCGACGACCATGAACGCGCCGTCATGCGTTATGCGGCCGAGACCACCGCCAACGTCAAGGTGAGCGAGAAGACCTTCGAGGCATTGCGCGGCTTCCTGGAAAATCGGCGCATCATGGAACTGGCGATGAATGTCGCCTTCTACAATGCTGTGGCGCGCATTATCGTGCCGTTGGGCGTCGAGCTCGAGGTCGGCGCGAAAAAGAATTGAGGAGGAGTCTCCATGGCCGCAAGACTTCCATATCTGAATCGCGAGGATTTGCCCGAGGCCGATCGCGAGATTTTCGACCGGCTGGTGCAGGAACGCGGTGGCGCGCCGGTCGGAAATATCTTCCGCACGGTCGCTCACGCGCCGAACCTGGCGCGCCGAATGTTGGCGCTGGGCGGTGAACTGCGCAGCAAGACGCAACTCGACCCCAAGCTCCGGGAACTCGCGCTGATGACGGTGGGGCGGCTTGCCGAGGCCGAATACGAGTTCGAACATCATTGGAATATCGCGCTCGATGCCGGCGTTACGCATGAGCAACTGGCGCATCTGAAGGACTTCGAACGTGCGCCCGTTTTCGATGCGCGGGAGCGTGCCGTCATCCGCTATGCGGTCGAGGCGACCACCAACGTCAAGGTCAGCGACGCGGCTTTCGACGCGTTGCGCGGCTTCCTTGACAATCGGCGCATCATGGAACTGGCCATGAACGTCGCCTTCTATAACATGGTGGTGCGGATTCTGGTGCCGCTCGGCGTTGAGGTCGAACCTGACTTCAAAAGGCGCTAGCTTAGGCGCTCGGATGAGCCCAGGGATTGAATCGGCGAGTATGGTGAACCGGCGTCCAGATGGACCCCCCCAAATCCTTGAAATTTAGTCGGCGTGATGCGACTGTCAGTTAGCTCAAGCTTAATCTAATGCGGAGATCTGCTAATGCCAGAATTCGACATAGTGGTTAAAGACGGGATGATCGTAGACGGTACCCGTGCCCCGCGCTTTCGCGGGGACATCGGTATCAAAAATGGCCGTATCGCCAAGATCGGGCGCATGCGCGCGCATGAAGGGGCGCAGGTAGTCGATGCGCGCGGGTTGGTCGTAGCACCCGGCTTCATCGACCTTCATACGCATTACGACGCCCAGATTTTTTGGGATCCGTATCTCACAATTTCAAGTTGGCACGGCATCACCTCAGTGGTTCTCGGCAACTGTGGCTTCGGCTTCGCGCCGGTGAAGCCCAAGGAAGTCGAGCGCGCGATGCTCACGATGGTGCGCACCGAGGCCATTCCGCTGCGCGCAATGCAGGCGGGGATGAAGTTTGACTGGGAGACCTATCCCCAATTCATGGACGCTCTCGATCGTCAGCCCAAAGGCATGAACCTGCTACCTTACGTGCCTATGAATCCGCTGATGGGTTACGT
>JBOHWJ010000491.1:0-4082 GCA_050736495.1 Binataceae bacterium (SeqCode)
TTCATGCTGCCGGCGGAAGTGACCGAAATCAGGTGCTCGACGCCGAGCTGCTTCATCGCGTAGATGTTCGCGCGGAAGTTGAGCTCGCTCGGCAAAATCCGATGGCCGCGGCCGTGACGTGCGAGAAAGACCACCTGCACGTCGCCGATAGCGCCGCGGTACACAACGTCGGACGGCCGGCCAAAAGGCGTGTCGAGATCGATCTCCTCGACTCGCTCCAGCCCCGGCATTTGGTAAAAGCCGCTACCGCCGATTATCCCCAGTATCGTCCTCGCCATCGCTAACCTTCACCCCATGCTCTGCCGGCCCACTACCCGCCGAATTTTTGCACAAGCGCGCGCATGAAGCATCGCGGCAACGTGCGTCATCTTTTATGCGTTTGTGCGCTCGCCGAGCTAGTTACGACTGCCATGGCCTCGTCGTCGACGCGCCGCCTCCGGCCTCGATAGTCAAGGATCCACCCCTTCCCCCCTCACGCGCGCCGCAACGTGCGCCTGTCTTCACCCCTCAATCCGCCGCGGCGGGCCGCGTCCGACGGCGCTCGGCGTAAAGCTGTCCACATGCGGCCGCGATATCGAGGCCGCGGCTTTCGCGAATGGTAGCGGTCAAATTACCTTGATGAAGGATGGCTTGAAAGCTTTCCACCGCGCTTCTCGAACTGGCGGTGAAGGGTGACCCGGCAAACGGATTAAAAAAGATAAGATTGACCTTGGCGCGCAGCGGTCCAAGCAACTTCACCAGCCGCCGCGCGTCCTGCGCCGAATCGTTTACTCCCGCCAGCATCACGTACTCGAAGGTGATGCGCCGGCGCCGCGCGAGCGGCAGCCGCCGGCACGCTTCGAGCAGCACGCCGAGCGGATAACGCTGGTTTATCGGTGCGATGCGATCGCGCACCTCGTCCGTCGTCGCATGCAGCGACACCGCGAGATTGACCTGGAAATCGGTGAGCAGCCGTTCCATCATCGGCACCAGCCCGACGGTCGAGACCGTGATATGGCGCGGCGAGATTCCCAGCCCCCATGCCGCCGTCATGATGCCGAGCGTGCGATGGAGGCGCGGATAGTTGGCAAGCGGCTCGCCCATTCCCATGAAGACGTAGTTGGTCAGCGTCTCGCCGGAGTTGAGCTCGCGCCGCGCCGCGAGAATCTGGCCGAGAATTTCTCCGGCGGCGAGATTGCGATGAAGCCCCATCCGCGCGGTCGCGCAAAACCCGCACGCCATCGCGCATCCCGCCTGGCTGGAGAGGCACAGCGTAATGCGCCCGTCCGCGGGAATAATTACACTTTCGATTTCCTCGGCGTCATCGAGGCCCAGCAGCAGCTTGCGCGTGCCATCGCTCGCGCGCGCGACCTGCACCGCCGTCGGCCGTCCAATCCTGAAATTATGCTTCAGCAGATCGCGCAGTGGGGCCGGCAGCTCGCGCATCTGATCGAACGCTTCGGCTTCGCGCCGCCAGAGCCAATGCAACAACTGGGCGGCGCGAAACTTGCGCTCACCCGCCGCGATCACGAACCGCTCCAGCTCCGCAAGCGTCAGGTTGCGGATATCGCGCGGAACGGCGCCGCTCTCGCGCATGGATTCGTTTTCCAACGCTGCGCTCACAGCCGTCTATTGTAGTTGAAATCCCTGCGCTTCGGGCCCTGCGGGATAAACCCTCTGGCCAATTCAGCTCCGCCTAAAGGTAGAGGAAAAGTTCGTAAGCGAAGAAGACGAACAGGCATAGCAGGATGAACTCGTCGAACCAGAGTACGCAGTTCTTGATCGTGCCGTCATGCAGCAGGTACTGCACCGCCAATCCGACCAGCCAGAACAGCACCACCGCAACGACCACAGTGCTGGTGTGATGGGCGATGGCCTGGATCGCGCGAACGTTGACCCAGTCGTGAATCCAATGATCGTCGGCGGGCGAGTCACCGCTGGTACGTCTCGCGATGAACGCTACGCGCGGAAACCACGCGGCTATGCGGGCGATTGGGCCGTCAAACATCGGCCACTAATCTTTCCGATAGCCCAACGACGCGCAAGCGCGCAAACGCTTATCGTTTAAACTGGTGACACGAACCGGTTACCATCCTTCGTGAATCGTCCAATACATGTGGCACTCAACGCAGTGATCAACGACGGGTTCACGTCGGCGATTGAGCGCGCCAATGAGTCGGTCACTACGCGGCGGGAGAGAAGTTTGGCAATGGCGCCGGTGTCCGCTCAGGGTGTCGGGAGCGAAGGACGCTTTATCTTGGTTTTTTTGGGTTTCCCAACACCCTGTTAATGGTGGTTTCCAGTGTTTTGTACAGCGCCGAACGCAATCCAGAAGTTGGTGAAGGTGGTGGGCTGCACGATTCGAATCAAGAAAGCGTCGTTGCTCGCCGTTCCACACGAGGATGGCAGTGCACTGACGAAACTGCCCGTGAAAAACGCGTTGCCCTGCGTATCGAGAGACACGGCGGGCGTATCGACCAGCACCGAGTTGCCGCTATTGGTGCTACCATCGACATTACAAACCAAGGTGCCTTTCACCTCGCTGATTCCTGCCGGTGTTCCGATGGGAATGCCGGAGAGTGGCGCGAAGCTGCCAACGGCGATGATCAAACCCTGGACGAAGAACCTCACCTCGCCGCTATTCAAGTCGACGTTGGCCGAGCCGCGGGTCGTCTCCCAAGGTGCGCCGCCGGTGACCTGACCGGTGCCCGAGCCCACCACGTCGCCACCCTGCTGAATCCCAACGATCCGCTCCCATTGCACCTGTTGAGCTATCGCAATACCAGTAGTTGTCACGATGAGAGCAGCCAGAGCGAGCAAAGCCACAATTCCGGTTCCCAAAAGTCTGGTAAACCTCATATGGATGTCCTCCCTGTGTAGTAGGCCGCAGCATGCTCCATAAGAAGCTTGCTGACCATCCTGAATCTAACACTGGCCTTCGCATCCGCAATGAATACTCGGGGGCTGCTTCTGTGCCCAACGCCGAAGAAGTGGCAGCTTCCATATCGACCGGCGAGCACAGGGGGATTGAGATGTGTCTTTGAAAATCGGCCGCGGGGCTGGAATGCCGTTTCGGCCCGCTCACGATGACTGAACTGGCCGCTTAGTCACCAGGTGTAGCCGCTGCTGTACCGTACCGTTGAAAAACTCGGGATTCACGTCGCCATGAAGCCTGACTGGGTTGGCGAAGACCAGGTCTCGACAGTCATCTTCAGTGATCAAGCCCTTATCCACCAATTGATATGCCTCGGCGGCGGCTTCGCGCTGATCGCGGACGTCGAAGTGACCGATATCCGAACCGAAGGCCGCATTGAAGCGGCAGCCGTAAGGGTTCTTGACCGCCCGCGAGGCGTCAGGCGGTAGTCGGGGCCGGTAGTGGGCGATGATAATCGCGCAGCTCCTTGATCCTGCCGTCGGCCACCTCGACGACCTCGGCACCCAGCGCCTCGATCACTTTGCCGAAGCGCGGACGCGTGCCGTGAAAGAGCGATTCGGCGACGCCATGCCCGTTATTGCCGCTCAGGAGGCGCAGGTCGCAGCGGGCGTCAGGAAACAGTGCAAAGCTGGTCTCGTAGTAGCGCTGTACCTCGTCGCGCCCGGCATAACGCGCCCCGGTGCTGTCGACGATTACCGGCATCGCGTGAAAACATTCCATTACACCATCGAGATCGTGGCGGTTGAACGCCTCGAAGTAGCGCGCGAGCAATTGCTCTTCCGCAGTCATGAGTTTTACCTCCGTGCGAATATGTCCGCCGCTCTCATCGTCAATTGGCAGCCGGGCGCCAATCACCTGGGACGGGCGCGCATCAGTCGGTAGAAGCACTCCTTATATCAGATCGAGGCCTCTGAAGAAGAATGCAACCTCGCTGATGGCAGTCTCGGGCGCGTCGGATCCGTGCACGGCGTTCTGTTCAATGTCCATGCCGAAATCCTTGCGAATCGTGCCGGGTGCGGCCTTGGCCGGGTCGGTCGCGCCCATCAGTTCGCGCCAGTTCGCGATCGCGCGCTCACCTTCGAGCGCCATCACGACCACCGGTCCCGAGCTCATGTACTCGCACAGCGAATTGAAAAATGGCCGCCCCTTGTGCACCGCGTAAAACGTT
>JBOHWJ010000492.1:0-6377 GCA_050736495.1 Binataceae bacterium (SeqCode)
GGGCAATGTTACGCACTAAGCTCTTAGCGTTGATTGAGAGCAAGAATCGTTGCGCGGCGTAGACTACCCTGCGTTCATCCCCCGATTGCAATGGCAGGAATGGGGCAACCGCCGCCGCCGCGATTCAAAGCGCGGATAGCGCCACCGCAAGCTTCATCTACGATGCTTTGGGGCGGCGGACGAGCAGGAGCGTCAATGGCGCGGCAACGCAGTATCTCTACGACGGCCTCAACCCCGTGCAAGAGTTGAACGGCAGCACACCGCCGAGTCCCATCGCCAATATCTGCTGACGGGCCTCAATATCGATGAATACTTCAGTCGAACGGATGCCAGCGGCACGGCCAATTTTCTGACGGATCCGCTCGGCAGCACGATCGCCTCGCCAACTCCACAGGGTCAATCGTAACCAGCTACACCTACGACCCGTTCGGCAACGCCACCGCCGGCGGCTGAAGGGAAACCGGCCCGCGCGAAGGTAGAAGCCGCGCGCTCCGGCGCGCGGCAAGCCGCCAGGGCTGGACGGCGGGAGCGTCGATAGCGGCTTCGCTCTTCGCAAGGTGCTGGAGTAGAATCGATGGCGGTGAAGAGCCATGGCTGATTGGGAACCCGCGCCCTACCGCGATTACAAGTGGATCGTCCGCGATCCAGAGCTGCTGGGTGGCAAGCTGGCGGTGCGGGGCACGCGGCTGTCGGTCTCGTTCGTGCTCGCCTGTCTCGGGGAGGGGATGAGCGCGGAGGAGATTGCGCAGACTTACGGTCCGTTCCCGCCACAGGCAATCCCGGAGACCATGAAGGTCGCCGCAGAACTGCTCCATTCCGGGTATGTGGCTGCTTGATGCCAACATGCCGGTGCAGCTCGTCGCGCTTTTCGGGGAGTTGGGCATTGAGGCCGATACGGCGGTCGCTCGGGGCTGGAACACGCTTAGCAACGGCAGCTTGGTGGGTGCGGCCGTGGAGGCGAAATTTACCGCCCTGCTGACGCGCGATCGGCTGTTCGGAGAGTCCGCGGCGCAGGCGCTCAAGGTTCACTACGAATTCGGCATCGTGCGAGTTACACTACCGCAGTTGCGCGCCAGCCAATTCCTGGCGGCGTTCCGCGCCGCGTGGCGGACCGCGCGAGTTATACTGGCGCCAGGACGGATGGTCGAAATGGCCGACATAAGTTAGCCGGAAATCCCCGCATCACAATCAACGATCGGGCGTGGCCCTGCGCGGTGTGCCGAGCGCTTCGTTCTGATCTCCGTAATCTTACCGCTTAGCCGCTCCGCTGAAGGTGAAGGTGGAGGCGATCGCTGCGCGCGCACGCCGGGCGCCGTCGCGGGGCTCTGGGCATGGGCGTGCGGCGCTGCGCTTCGCGCGTCGGGGGAATCAGGGCGCGGCCTCCCGGATGAGGGTGAGGAGGCGGCGCCGGGGAAAAAGTTCAGCTACACCCTCGACGGCAACGGCAATCTCCTGAGTGTGAGCGACGCCAACAACAACACGACCGGCTATAGCTACGACGCCCGCAATCGCCGCATCACGCGCACCGACGCGCTCGGCAAATCCGCAAGCTACAGCTACGACAACGACAGCAATCTCGCCCAGTACACCGACCGCCGCGGCAAGAGCACGGTTTATCAGTACGACGGCCTCAGCCGGCGCACCGTCGCCGGCTTCGGCCAGAACGGCGGCAACTACGAGAGCACCGTCAACTATCCCTCTTGAGAAACCGAAAAAATCAAAATGAATCGTCCTTCGCTCTCAACGCCCGGCGTGAAAACTGGCTGCATTCTTAAACTTCTCTCCCACCGCGTGGGAGAGATAAAAGAGTGAGGGCGCAGGCGGTTGAAATGGTTTTTCAACAGCCTGCTGGAGATGTCCGCCGACTCCTGACAAATGATGCGCGCGGCGGGCACAGGTCGGCGAAACCGGGCGCGGCAAGCGGCGTACTATAATGGTGCGGGCATGGGCGTGGCGGCTGCGATCGGTTTCATTGCGGGTGCAAAGCCGATAAAAAAGTTCTGCGGGGCCGCGCGCTGCGGGCGCCGTCTCATGATGGCCAAGGTTGAGCAACTCAAGCGGGAACCGCAGCCGGCGGCGGACTCCACCCCCACCCTCGCGTCGCTGATGGGATGCGGCCTCACCAAACGTTATGGCGGCCGTGCGGTCGTCAATGACGTCGACGTGCATGTCGGCCATGGTGAGGTAGTCGGTCTGCTGGGGCCTAACGGCGCCGGCAAAACCACCACCTTCTACATGCTGGTCGGGCTGCTCAGGCCCGACGTCGGCAATATCATGCTTGGCGGCGAGGACATCACGATGCTGCCGCTGTATCAGCGGGCGCGCCGCGGCATCAGCTACCTGCCGCAGGAGCCCTCGGTTTTCCGCAAGCTCACGGTCGAGCAGAATCTGCTTGCGGTGCTCGAAACCCTGCCGCTCAACCAGGAGGAACGCCAGGCGCGGTTGCAATCGCTGCTCGACGAGCTCGATATCGCGCGGCTGGCGCGTTCAAAGGCGGGCGTGCTCTCGGGCGGCGAACGGCGCAAGGTTGAGATCACGCGCGCGCTGGTATTGGATCCACACTTCCTGTGTCTTGACGAGCCGTTCGCCGGGATCGATCCGATCACCGTGATTGAAATCCAGCGTATCATCACCTATCTCAAAGAGCGCGGTATCGGCGTTCTCATGTCCGACCATAACGTGCAGGAGACGCTTTCGATTATTGACCGCGCCTACGTGATTCATTCCGGCAAGATTCTGTTCGAGGGCACACCGCGAGAGATCGTTGACAACGACCAGGTGCGCGAAGTCTTCCTTGGCGAGCGCTTCCGCCTTCGCTAAGTAAGTAGACGCATGCGCGTGGCGCCAATCCGGGAGGCATGAGGCCGCGGCGGCAGGGTGTCGCGGACGCGGGCCTAGTGGATTCGACACGACAGCTTGCAAGGGGACATACGATGCGGCTCAAGGATAAAGTTGCACTGGTCAGCGGCGCCGCCTCCGGAATCGGCGAGGCGGTGGCGAGAACATTTGCGCGCGAGGGTGCGGCGGTCGTGATCGCCGACCTGAACGAAGAGGGCGGCCATCGCGTGGTCGAGGAAATTCGCCAGGCGGGCGGCACCGTCGATTTCATCCGCACCAATATCGGACGCCCGGCCAGTGCGGATGCCATGATCAAGTTCACCACTGACAAGTTCGGCCGGCTCGACGTATTGCACAACAATGCCGTCGGCACCGCCTTCGGCCGTATCGGCGCGCTCACGCCCGAACAATGGCAAAAGGCCATCGACCTCGGCCTCACCTGCTATTGGTACTGCACACGTAAAGCGATCGAGGTGATGCTGCCGCAGGGCGGCGGCGTGATCGTTAATACCGCTTCGGTCTCGGGGCTGGCGGCGGACTATGGGATCGGATCTTACAACGTCGTCAAGACCGGCGTTATCGCGCTCACGCGCTCCGTCGCGATCGAATATGCGCGCAAGGGCATCCGCTGCAACTGCGTGTGCCCGGGGCCAATCGCGACGCCGCCGTTGCTGCAAGTGCAGGTGAGCCGCCCGGAAGTGATGAAGCGGATGGTCGAGGCAATTCCGATGGGGCGGATGGGCAAGCCGCAGGAAATCGCCAACGTGGTGTTGTTTCTCGCGTCCGACGAGTCGTCCTACGTGACCGGCGCGGCCTACGTCGCCGACGGCGGCCTGATGGCGCATACGGGGATGCCGAGTCTCACCGGCGAGGGGCCTGACTGGTGACGGCCTGTACGCGCCGGAGGGCATGCGGGTGGCGGGTGATTAAAAGCGTTCTCGACCGCCTCGACCGCAGGGAGTATCTTCCTTAGTCATGAGCATCCTCGTCCCATTCGTTATCGAGCAGACCGGCAGGGGAGAGCGCTCCTACGATATTTACTCGCGTCTCCTGAAAGATCGAATCGTCTTTATCGGCGGCCAGATCAACGACGAGCTTGCCAACGTGGTTACGGCGCAACTGCTGTTCCTCGAATCCGAGGAGCCCGAGCGCGAGATCAGCATGTACGTCAACTCGCCGGGCGGTTCGGTCACAGCGGGGCTGGCGATTTACGACACCATGCAGTTCGTTCGGCCGCCGGTCTCGACGCTGTGTGTGGGACAGGCCGCCAGCATGGCCGCGGTGCTACTGGCGGCGGGAGCCAAGGGCAAGCGCTATACGCTGCCGCATGCGCGCATCATGATTCACCAGCTTTCAGGCGGCTTCGAGGGGCAAGCGACGGATATCGATATTCAGGCCCGTGAGGCGTTGCGCCTGCGCGACGTGCTCAACGAGATTCTGGCGCATCACACCGGGCAGAACATCAAGAAGATCGAGAAAGATACCGATCGCGACAATTTCCTCGACGCCGAACAGGCCAAGGAATACGGCCTGGTCGACGAAATACTGTCCGGCCGCTCACCCACGAAGTCCGCTGACTAGGCTGTCGCGCCGGTCGTCTCAGCGCGAAATCGGCAAAGATAGGCGGCCTCCGAATAACTACGGCACGGCGTGGAAGATGCCTTGGGCGCCCTTGAGCGGGCGCGCCATCGCATGGTCGACGAATTTATAGTCGCCGGCTTCGTGAACGGTGAATTCGATTACCGCGCCGTCGCCGGGACCGACTTCGAAGCTCTGCAGCCAATGCATCGCGTTTTCCGGATTGCCGTTGCGGTAGACGGCGGTGAAGATAGCGCCGATCACGTGAAAGGTTGACATCAGGTTGGGACCGGCGTTGACGAAGAATACGCGCACCGGTTGGCCGACCTTAATCGTGATTGGATGATCGACGTACTTATTGATGGCGCCGTTGAAGACAATGAAGTCGGGGTGCTCCGCCATCATTTTTTTGCTGTCCCCGGCGATGAAGCCGTGCTTGTCCGGTGAACCGTAGAACTCGCCTTGCACGATCGTCACTTCTTGCGCCTTGGGCCACCCGCTTTTCGGCTCGACAATCATCATTCCATACATTCCGTTGGCGATATGCACGAGCATGGGAATTGCGCTGCAATGATAGAGGAAGGCGCCGGGGACTTCGGCGCGAAACGTGTAAGTCAGTTCTTCGTGAGGGGATTTGGACGCGAAATGCTTGTTGGGCGCGACCTGCGCGGCTTGGATATCGATACCGTGCGCCATCGTGGTGCGGTTGAGCAGATGTATTGTCACGAGGTCGCCCTGGCGCACACGCAGCACCGGACCCGGCACGGTGCCATTGAAGGTCCACGCGTCATAAGTCAGATCCGAGCCGATATCGATACGCCGGTCTTCCGCTGTCAGAGTGAAGGTCCTGGTCGCGGCATGCGCCGTCGCCGTCGCCGGCAGCAGTGCGGCGAACGCTATGAGCGCGGCAAAGGAAATCAGGCTCGCCGGGTTGGAGAGGAATTCACGGGAACGGCAAAGCTGCACGCTATTCTCCAGTTGCACACGGGCAGGAGGGGCTTTTCGCTGGTGGCTGGGGCCATCGATCAACAGGCTCCAATCATTAATGATGCGGCCGAGTGTCGCAATCGGCGGGCACGCGGCGGCCGTGGCTACATGCGAAGATCGCGTCATCCGTAGGCGCGCCACAGTGTCAGCAGCCCAACGCCGATCAGAACGGCGCTGAAATAGAGCCGCGCGTGCCGCTCGGAGGGCAAGCGTTGAGCGATGCGCGGGCCGATTTGACCGCCGATTACTACGGCGGGCGCGGCCCAAATCATAATGGCCATCAATTGCGGCAATTCGCGATAAACGTCGACGACAAATGCGGGGCGTAAACGGCCGACCGCCGCGGCCATGCTGGTGAAGAAGATGATCATGACGAGCGAGCCGATACCCGCGCCGGGCGTGCGAGTCGCGCGATGGCGCAACACGGCCGGCATCGTGAGTATACCGATGCCGATCGAGATGAGGCCGGTGAGTATGCCTCCGGCCACCGCAAGTGGGTAGGCGATTGTGTCGCGACGGATCTCGGGCGTCTCGACGCGCAGGGTGCGCACGGCGATCGCGCCGGAGTAAACCAGCAGGAACACGCCGAACAATCCGATTAGCAGCCTATCGTTCAGCAGCGTCGCACACCATCCGCCGATAAGCGCCGCCGGCACACTCGCCGCGAGGAAGCGCCGCACCAATGCGCCGTCATAGCTGCCATCGCGCCAATTGCGATAGACGCCGCTGCCGAAGCCGAACATCATCGTGAACAGCCCCAGCCAAAACGCCAGCGGCGCGCTCAGCTTCAGCCATAACAGGTAGACGGGAACCCATAGGGTGGCGCCCGATACACCGGCCGACATCACCAGTACGGCTATCCCGATGCCAACCGGGAGCAGGAACCAGTAGTGCAGCAACAAGGAGCTATCGTTTCATCGCTGCGCGCCGCGGCGCGCGAAAAATCTCACGGCCTCGCGGGCGCGGCTGTCGCC
>JBOHWJ010000493.1:0-12583 GCA_050736495.1 Binataceae bacterium (SeqCode)
GGGAAACAGTGGTGGCGATTTCGAGGGCGTTCACGGATTTACAGGCGGTTGATCGCATGTTAGCGTCGCGTTACATCGAGATTGCCCGGGAGAATTCTTAGTCCGAATCACGGCCCCGCCTTTCGCGTCAAAAGCGAATTCGGATCTTCCGTTGGATCGAGCGCGAATCTGTCCGCCAAGCAGGGGCAATTCTTGCGACGATCAATAAAGGCACGACGAACCGTGAAAGCGGCTCTCCATCGGACGCTGGTCCGCGTGCGTCGGCCGGCATTTTTGCGTGCAACGGAGAGTATTGGACGCTCGGTTACGGCCGCGGAAGTATTCAGCTCAAGGATCTCAAGGGCCTAAGCTACATCCAGCGTTTACTCCAGTATCCAGGGAAGGAATTTCACGCGCTCGATCTCCTGAGCGGCCCCGGCGCGATTACGCCCGCGGTGGACGTGAGCATCGGCAAACAGGAAAGCGCCCTGCCGGTCGGCGTCACTCTTTGGTCCGGGCTGACCGGTGGTGCTGGTGAAATGCTGGATGTGCAGGCGAAGCGAGAATACAAGCGCAGGCTGCTCGAATTGAGGGAGGAACTCGAAGACCTTCGCGAGAGGGGAGAGCGGCAAAGCGCGGACAAGGTTGCAGCCGAGGTCGACTTCCTTGCGCGCGAGATCCGCCGTGCCGTCGGGCTCGGCGGCCGCGACCGGCGGGCGGGTTCGGCCGCCGAACGGGCGCGGCTGAATGTCACACGTGCGATTAAGGCGGCTCTCCAGAAAATCTCGGAGCGCGATCGATCCCTCGGCGAGATGCTCGATGCATCGATCAGGACCGGAGCGTTTTGCGCATACCAACTGGGTTCCGGCGACCCCATAACGTGGCAATTTTCGACAGACCTAACGGGATCTTCGTACACATCGCAAGCCACCGCTCCTTTCTTCTCAAGCGTGACGCTGGCTTTCTACGCATCCTCGAGGGGCGAATCGCTTTCGTCGGAAGAGGAACGGAGCGCGAAACGCTGCATCGCGCCATCGATCAGAGCCGTAAAGGCGCTGGTAAGGCGGTGGCGATCGGCGGCGCGCTTGGGCTAGGCAAGACGCGGCTCGCGTTTGAATTCGGCGCTGAAACCGCTCGGAGCGGTTTCCTCACGCTCGCGGGAAATTGCTACGATCGCGAGGAGCCGGTGCCCTTCATTCCGTTCGTCGAAATGCTCGAGGCTGCACTTGCCCAGGCCCCCTCGCCGCCAGCATTTCGGGACGCGCTGGGCAATGACGCCGCCGAAGTATCACGCCTCATGCCGCAGCTCAAGCGGATGTTTCCGGACGTACCCCCTCCCCTTGAAATCTCTCCTGAGCAATCGCGTCGGATTCCGTTCAATGCGATCCTCCAGCTTCGCGCGCGCCGCAGCGAGTACACCCATCCTTCTGCTGCTCGAGGATCTGCACTGGGCGGATGAGGGATCCTTGTCGTTGCTGAATCATTTGGCGCGATGGATTGCCAACCTTCTCGTCATCATCGTGACGACCTTTCGTGACAATGAGGTGGATCTCGGTGGGCCGCTCATCAGGACACTCAACGAGTTGTCGCGCCTGAACGTGCTCGATCGAATTAGCCTGCACGGGCTTCCGGCGGCTGGTGTCGGCGAGACCCTCCGCGCCTTAAGCGGGCGCGAGCCGCCCGAGGTGGTTGTGAGTCTAGTCACCTCATATATCGACGGGAATCCGCTGTTCGTTGAAGAACTGTACAAACATCTCGAGGAGCAAAGGAAGCTGTTCGATCCGGGCGGCCAGTTCATAAGCGAGATTGCGTTGAACGAAATCCATGTGCCGGAAACTCTCAGACTGACAATCGGGAGGCGGCTCGCGCGCCTAAGCAATGCCACACAGAAGGTTCTCGCGGTCGCCGCCGTGATCGGATATTCGTTCGGGTTTGAGCTGCTCGAAGCGGCGACCCTGATGGATGCCGACGCGCTACTCGATTGCGTCGAGGAGGCCGAACGAGCGAGCCTGATTCTGTCCAGGCTTGAACGGCTGGAGGCGCGGTTCCAGTTTTCTCATGAACTGACCCGCCGGGCCGTGGTTGAGGGACTGTCCGCACCGCGCCGCCAGCGTCTCCATGCAAGTGTGGCCGACGCGATAGAACGAATTCACGCGAGCGCGCTGGACGAGCACTCGAGCGACCTCGCGCATCATCTCTCGCTAGCGCCGTGGCTGACCCCGGCCGGACGGTTCGGTACCTTGCGATGGCGGCCAGGCGGGCGCTAGTGCAAAGCGCCTACGACGCGGCCGTTCATCATTTGCACCAGGCGATCGCATTAATTGCAAAATCGCGCCGTCACCGAGCGCGATCGGAGCGAATTACAGCTTCAGTTCGACTTGGGGATAGCGCTCCTCGCAACCAAGGGCTGGTACGTCGCCGATTTGGGAAACGATTACAAACGTGCGCATGAGCTCTGTCGCGGAACCGGTGACGATCGGCGCCTATTCCACGTCGCGTTCGGGCTGTGGAGTTTCCATCTCGTTCGCAGTGAGCATCCTAAGGGACGCCAATATGCGGATGAAATGGTGCGCCTCGCATCACAATTGCACGATGCTGGGCTGATGGTTCAGGCGAAATGGGGCATCGGTTGTACGCAATTCTTTATGGGCGAGTTCCGTGCTGCGCGCGCGAGTCTCGAAGAAGTCGTCCGCTGTTACGAACCTCAAGGCCATCGCAACCTCGCGTTTCAGTTCGGCCAGGATCCGTGCGTGAGCTCACTGTGCTTTAGCGCGATGACACTGTGGATGCTCGGCTATCCCGATCATGCGGAAGCGAACGCGCGGGACGCACTGCCATTGGCGAGGGAGCTGGGATACCCGTTTACCCTGACTTGGTGTCTCACCATGCTGGTGAAGTACTACACGATGCGTCACGATTACCCCAGCGCGGCGACGGTAATCGCGGAGGGTCTTCGACTGGCCAGGGCGCACGGGTTCGCTTTTTTTGAAATTGGGGTACGCGCCTGCCAGGTAATCGGCATGGCGGCCCAGGGAGAGGTCGACACGTTGCTCAGCGGTAGCGGGGGCTTGAGTAAAATTACCAATGCGGGCTACGAACTGGCGCAGACCTGGGCACGCTCCGCACTCGCGGAGCGTTTGGAAACGCAGGCAGGCTTGAGATCGCGCTCGCGATGTTGTCCGGATGCTCTGAACTCGTGGGCCGCAACCAGGAACATTACGTCGAGTCAGAGATTCATCGCATCACGGGCCAATTGAGTTTGAAGCGGGTTCAGGCCGGTCAATCCAGCGCGGCCGAAATTGCGAGTGCTCAGTCATCGGCTGAGCAGAATTTCCTTGCCGCTCTCGAAATCTCGACGCGCATCGATGCAAAGATGCTGCAATTGCGCGCGGCGATTGACCTGTGCCGGCTGCTGAGTCAAACCGGAAGAAAAGAGCGCGCGCGAACGCTATTGAAGGGAGTGTACGGTTCTTTCACGGAGGGATTCGGCTAGGTGGATTTGAAGGAGGCAAACGATCTGCTCCGGCATCTTAACAGGGTGTTGAGAAACCCACAAACACCGGGATGAATCTTCCTTCGCCCTCAACACCCTGCGTGAAAAACTGACCTCATTCCGAAACGCCTCTCTCGCCGCGAGAGAGATTAAGAGTGATGGCGCAGGCTGTTGAAATAACTTTCATCAGCCTGGAAGCGTTCGGGGATTGTCGCGATCCGGCGGTACGATCAAGCCGGGTCATCCGCAACCTGAGTAGCGCGAATAGCCAGGCTCACTTGCTGCCTATGCATACACCCACACCGGGCAGAACCTCTTCCCAGTAGAAGGAGGAAAATCCAGTCTTTAGAAAAAGCCCTTGGAATTCGTCTCCCGTGCGAAAGGTCACCCAACCCGGGTCGGCCCACTTCGCAAACGGTGAGCCGAGTATGTTCAACCACCACGTGCCGGGCTCGGTTATAAAGGCCTTTCCGTTGCGGTTGAGCGCACGATACATCTCTTTCAGCGCCGATACCGGAGCGCGATTAGTGGTGAAACGCGAACGAGCAGTGAACCGCATCAAAGCGCCCATAAAAATGTTTCGGAAGTTTTGCAACGTCCGCCTGAAAGAACGCGGTATTGTGAAATCCCTGGCGCTGGGCATTGGTAAATGCGGCCGCGACCATCGCGGTTGCGAGGTCGATTCCAACCACCTCGCCGTCCGGAACCATCGCGGCCAATCGCGTCAGTTCAGTTCCGGGTCCGCAACTGACGTCGAGAATGCTCGCGCTCGATATCACAAACCGCCGAATAAGCGCGAAGGCTTCCTCATGGACAGGTCGAGTAGCTGGAGCAACGAGACTCGAATACAATTCCGCGCCCCGGTCGAATTCCTTAACCGAGCTGTGCTGGCTGGATTTGCCAGCCAGATAAACCGGCCTCCGACAACTATTGGAGTAGAACTGACCTTCGCCTCGCGTCGGAAGTCGTGAAGGGTATTGCCCGATCGAGTTGCGGCGGTATAGACCCAATGACTTCAACGCCCGCACTGGGTATAGCACTGATAATGCATACAACCACATCTGACCCAAAAATATGGCGCCTGGCAGGTCCGTGTCGGGGTCGAAACGGAACGCCGCGGATGAACCATGCTGCTGAGCCGCGCACATGGAATTTCTCCTCGCCTGCAAGGAGTCAGTACAGCATACTACGCATTACGGCGCGGCCTTCAACCCTGCGTGGAAGTGCCCGGATCGGATAACTCGGAAATGGAACGCCGATCGTGGAGCGCCTAGTTTTATGCGACTCGCCAGGAAATCGGACGAAGACGAAAGCGGTGGTTCTAGGTGCGTCGGGACACATTGGCAACAGTGTGGTGCGCGCGATGCTCGGTCTCAACTACGAGGTTACCGCTTGCGGCCGCCGCACTTCACTGCCAGTCAATCTCTTCGGCCCGCCGGTACCTACAAGTCGGGTGACGCCGATGATGCCGGTCAGCTCGCGAAGTGGATTGAAGGACACGAAATCGTTGTCGATGCGGCCGCACCCTATCCGGTAGAGGTATTCTCGGCCGCAACCCGTGGAGTGCGAAATCCGCTCTTTTATGCGGAGCGACGGACGCGAGCGCTTCTGCACGCCGTCATGCGCAAGTACGCGCGTCTAGCGTACGTCGGATCGTTCGTCACGCTCGGGCGACCGCGCACGTCCGCGCACCAGATTCAGGCGAAGATGATGCGTCTTGCGCATCCGTACTTCGACGTCAAAGAATTGATCGAGTCCTTGGTTCTTGACGCCTGCCGGCGCGGTCTTCGCGCCACAATTGTCAATCCCACATACTGCCGCGGGCCCTGGGATTTACGTGATCGGAAGTTGTGTACGGTGCCGCTATTGCTAACAGGGGAGATTCGATCGTCTATCAGGCAAAGGCTGAATGTAATCGACGTTCGCGATGTGGCCGACGCGCTCCTTGCCTCCCCCGCGGCTGAACGCCACGCCCACCCGCTTTTGCTCAGCGGCTACGATATCTCGACGCAGGAATTGTACTCGTTGATTTGCGAACTTGGCGGCTTGCCTCCTCCGCCCGTTTCCGTCGCTACCGGATTCGCGCTGGGCAGCGAGTACTTAATGGAGTTGATGTTTGCCGCGATTGGAAGAAAGACGCCGCTTCCGTCCGGCGGGATAATGATGTCGACGGCGTTCGATTACCTCGACGACAAGGCTGTGCTGCGGGAATTGGGCGTTACGCCGCGGCCGTTAAATGAAACAATTACTGACGCCATCCGCTGATATCGTCAGCGAACGAGCGCAATTGGCACCGCAGTCTATGCCGTCGGGCCTCGAAACGCGAGCAAGATAACATTACGAGTATATTCTCGGCGCGTGTGGTCTAGTCACTCAGCCTCAATTCCGCTCTATGACCCAGGTCGCCATCTGTTCGAGGAAGCCCTTCGGCCGTGAGTCTGGAAGGCCCGCCGCAATAAGCGAAAACTCGTGAATGGCCGCGCCGGCCAATTCCTGCGCGACCCGCCGCGCGTACTCGGTGCACGAGTACTTGTTCATCAACCTCCGCATCCAGGCAACATCTCCCCGCGTCCGCTCTTCGCGCACCCGGGCCAGGGCCTAAGTAAGCCGGGCGCGCTCGTCTCGCGTGGATTCGCGAAACGCGTGAATCAACATGAGAGTCCGCTTGCCTTCCCACAAATCGCCGTTCAACTCCTTGCCGTACCGGCTGTCGGCGAAAAGGTTCAGCAAGTCATCCTATATCTGGAAAGCCGTACCAAGAAAAAACCCGAAGCGGACGAAGGGCTTGAGGTCGACGCCCCCCCCGGCTTCCAATCAGTGCACCCACCCGTATTGGGTAAATCGTTCCGAGCCAGCAGGTCTTCTTCAGTACCATCTCAAAGTAGTCCGCGTCGCCGACATCAGTCACGTTGTCGCGGCGCCAACCGAGCTCCGTGGCCTGGCCCTCGGCGCATTGGCGCGCCATCAACCGCGTTTCATCGATCACTTGTAGCGTGAAACGCTCGCCGATCACCGTTCGATTCTCAAGCAGTGGTTGCAACGACATCAGCGTGAGAGTGTCGCACGCATTCAGCGCGAGCGGTACGCCGTGCAAGAGATGCAGTGTCGGAAGCCCGTGGCGTCTCTGGCTGCCGTCCTCGATATCGTCGTGAATCAGCAGGGCGTTATGCAGCAGCTCGATCGCAAGCGCGGTGCCGAGCGCGTGCTCGAGCGACGCGTCGAAGAGTTGTGCGGCCGCGATACACAGACTCGGCGGCATCATCTTGCCTCCTCGCGCGGGATAATCGCTGAGCAGATCGTATAGTGGCGCGGCTCGTACGATGGCAGATACTTCTTCAGCGCCCCACGCGTGAGCGCACCATATTCCTGCAGCATCGTACTAACAAGGTTGGCTTTCGCTGTGGCCATGGCATTGACAGGCCATCCACGCCAGATGGCGAAATATCTATTCCGCTATACGCACCACCAGTGTTCCGATGGATTCTCCGCTTACACGACTCACTACGGCTCCTGAGTATGTACCCGGTGATTGGCCTTCCGGCACCCGAATCCGCAACTTGATACCGCCGTTTCCCTGCCCAGGAACAAATCGAACGTCCCTGAGCGCCGGCTTGGCCGGATCCGCCGTTCGCAGGGCGATCATATTCGGCGGCTCTTGAGGCATATTCGGGCCCAGGTCGAGCGAAACCTCGACCGGCCGCCGGCAATCGACTTCAATTGAAACCACATGAGGTCCGTTCGTCCCCATGCCATTCGGCGACGCCGGGGCGGTTCGGGCCAAATTAAACTGCGCCGGATCAGCCGTGAGAATGTTAGTGAGCATCTGTAGCCAGAGCGGCAGGAGCTCGCTCTGGTAGCGCAGCATTCGGTCCGTGAGGTCACGGATGCTGTCGCTCTCGGCACGAGTATTATATTGCTCCCGGTTAATCTGTTCGGCGGCGTGCCGCCCCTCGTTGATGTGTTTCTCGATTACTCGGTACGCCAAGCCTACGCTGGAGTCCGGCATCCTTGGATCGCCCGCATCATCAGACCCGGAAGGCCTGATGGGTGTCTCGTCGTCCGCGCAATCACCGGTGCGGTAGAGCTTGGAGAAACCGCGAATTGGCAGCGAACGTGCCGGGTCTTCGCGATGAATGCGACGCCTGGTCCGTACTCTCCGAGGTTCGCGGATTTGTTTGCTCATCTTGTCGCGCTCAAGCCTACGGGTAGTCGTAAGCGAAGATGTCTTCAAGCGGCGGAGACGAGCAAATGGCATGGGCCGCTAGCCGTCCAGACATTACCGCCGCTTCGACGCATCCGGAATCCAGTCCACACGCCGTCCAGTCGCCCACAATTGTCAGATTGTCGTAGGTATTGTCCAGAGGAGAGATGCGGTATTTCTGTGTACCCGGAAGCGACAGTACGTAGCGATCACTTGGATCGATGTTTGCCGTCCAATACTGCGAATTGAAGCGGCTCGCGCGTTGCACCGCGGCTTCACGTTGCGGCAGTCCACCAATAGGTCCCATCTGAACTCGCCGGGACGGCGCGCCGCTTGAGGCCATAGATGCAAAACATCATTGTTGAGGAACTTGATGGCGTTGTTGCGCACTTCCTCCCGGCGCCGGGCGGAATAGCTGGCGCCGCTTTCATCGCGCGCCATCTTTGAGCTCTCTGAAACACTACAGAAGTAGGCAATCGCGCGCGGTGCTTCTGGCCATCTCTCCTCGCCGATCAGATCGCGCATGTCGCCCCAGGTCTCAAAGGGATGAACATAGGCCGCCAGGCTTGCGGGCGCCTCGCTCCAGCCAAGCGACTCCATGTCTTCGCGCAGCCAGATTTGAAACGCTTGCGTCTCGACGGTCTTGAGATGTTCCATCATGTCGCGCCATCGTGAGTCGCGAACGATGATGTCTTGGCAGACATTGGGAATCTCCCCAAGGCCGACTCCCAGCACGACCAGGTCGAAGTCCTCGCCGACGCGCAACGTCGCCGTTGCGGCCCTGCGACGCTCTCAATGCGACTCGAATCCCCATGACTCGCGTTCGAGCCGATCACCGTTGACCAGTTGCGAATAATCGGGCTTATCCGGCGAGCATGGCAGTCCGTCGAGATCCACGAGCGGCTGGTATTCCTCTTCGCCGGCTACCTTCGCCTGAAGGGAGAATTCCAACCGCTCGACGTACGGCCGTTCTTCAGGTGCAACGCGCGGCGTGTCGGCAAGTATGAGCTGTCAGCAAACGATGAAAAAACCGGAATGACACCCCGCGCTTCTTCAAAACCTCGTAATACGGCGCGAATACCACGTCGCCCATGCCCGCGCGCATTTTCCCGAATATGGCGCCGCGCGAGCTAAATAGCATCCTGAGTGCGCCCCGCAACATGAGCCCGCCGCATGACTCGGCCGGTTATGGTCGCCATCTTTGTATGCGAACATGAGGTCGTATGCGCCGCGAATCAACGGTGACTCGAGCGAACGATCCGACGCACCGTTGAGCCTGAGCCACTCGCGGAAGTCGTAGTCGTTGACCGCGTCGAAGCCTCTCGGATCGGAAACCAGATTGAAGCGCAAAATCCCGATGAGAACGGTCAGCGTCAAGTCGATCGCCTGCCAGAGACGCAGTAGCTCAGGATCCTTAGTAACAATTTCCTCCAATTGGCGGCGCGCTGCCGAGGCTATCTCCTCAAGCGGGCCGACGATGCCATAGTCCGTCCGCGAGTTCGGGGCGGCAAGCATGAGCTCATGCATGCTGACCGCTTCGACAAGGCCGGCCGTCGTCGCCATTAGACCGAAGCGAGCCAACCAGAGGATTCGCTGCGCGAGGTCGTTCGGCGCGCCCTTCGGAGTTGCCGATGAGCCTTTGCTGCCGGTTCTGTCCGCCGGCGCTCGCGCGTCGCGCCGCGCCTGGACCGAGAGAAGCATCGTTCGCAACAAGCTGGCGGCACGCCACAAATAAAAAGAAATGGTGAAAGGATTGTTCTCTGTGAGAGGATCTCCCGGCAGACCATCGCCGGGCGGGAAGTACGAAACGACCGTAGACCACGAGCCATCGGGCAAACGATCCGCCAACCCGATGAATGGTGCCGGGAAAAACGCGTCACGCCAGGTCGCGATTCGACATTTTTTGGGATCGCGCGGTAGTTCGGTGTAACACTCGCGCATCAGCCTGAACGCATTCTCATAACAGCCCATCCATACGTGAAACCCGTGTTCCTCGATTCGATGAGCCGGACCGCGTCCCGATGCGCATTTACCTCCCAGCCGCCAACCAGGCTGATATACGGTTAATTCGTACTTCCCTTTGTGTTCGGGACGGCTCAGTTCGAAGGCCACCCGATCGAGGCACATCCGCCGCCGACAATCGCGACCCGGATTGGTCTCTGCTCGCCCAAAGCCTTCCCCGCCTTGCGCTCCGCCAGGTGAGGAGAGCGCGTGCAACATCTATTGTGGCCCCGGTTAGATCAATGTCGATTTGGCGGGCGCTCGCGTTTTTTGGTCTGAAATCACCGTAAGAATCATTGGAGGCTTCTCCACAAGGGCTCAGTGCATGAGATCGCATCATGCCAGGGCGGCGCTCCACGCGGATCATCCGATATCAGCTCGGCGTTGAGATAACGGCCGTCATTGGCTCGGTAGGCGCGGTAGTCGGCTCCTAACAGGATGTTGAGAGACCCAAAAGGTCAAGATGGATCATCCTTCGCTCTCAACACCCTGCTATACGGCTACGAGTGCTGCTAACGACCCCCGGCCGCGGCGACGCTCTGCTGGGTGGTTGAGGTTCCGCGTTGAAGATGTGGCAGGACCTCATTGGCGAATAGCTTCATATTGCGTTGCGCCAGTTCAAGCGGCATTCCGCCGTATTTGAATATTCCGATAAATTCCGCCGCATCCATCGTTCCGGCGATAGTGCGCAGCGCGTCCACGCACTGTTCAGGCGTTCCATAGCATTGAGTCTTCGTGAACATCTCGCGAAACGCGTTGGGCGAATTTTTCCCCGCCTCGGCCATCTTTGCGTGGTATTCGTAGCCTTTGGCGGCGCGGAAATGCTCGGGTTCGTCGTATTCGTAATGGTGGATCGCGGTATCGGCGTAATTGCCCATCCACTTCTCCGCGCCTTGGGTCGCCTCTTTTTCAGTCTCGGCGCAGTACACGAAGCAGACCACGATCGGCTTCTTCGCCACTTGGCCGAACTTCGCACAGGATTCACCAAAATGATCGTAGTCCTTCCGGTGCTCGGCCCAAGGCTTTTGTGGAATCACGAGCATTCCCATACCCTGCCGTGCCATGATATCGCCGGTTTCGGGAGAGACGATCGCGCCATAGAAACGATCAGTCAGGTTCCTTCGGCGCGGCTGCGGCCGGATACTCATCTCCGGAATCTGGTAATACTTCCCGTTGTACGAGAACCGTTCCTGCGTGAGCGCGGTTCGTACGATTTCGGCCGCTTCGGTGAAGCGGTCGCGCGACTCGCTCATCGGCACTCTGAATCCATCGTACTCTATCCGGCCCGAGCCGCGGCCGAAGCCAAGCGTAAGCTCGCGATCCCCAGCATAGACATCGAGCATTGCGATTTGCTCGGCCGCGCGCACTGGATCATGCCACGGCAACACGACCACCATCGTGCCAAAGCCGATCCGGCTCGTACGTCCCGCCATATAAGTCAGAAACTGCACGACATCGGGGATCATCGTGTAGGGCGAGAAATGATGCTCGACGCCCCAGATCGAATCAAACCCCAGCGGTTCGACCATGTCGGCGAGCGTGAGGTCCTCCCGATAAATTTCCCAGTCAGGTTTTTGGGCGCGGAAGTAATTCTGGCAGAAAAACGACGCTCCTACCTTCATCGGATATCCTCCTTGCGAGCTAATCTTCCGGACCTCGAGAGCATCACGCCGCGATTAACTGCGACGGAAATCGCCGCCAAGCCGGCTAACCATCTCATATGAAGATTCAGCTCGACTTACAAGCGCCGCGCTGATGAAATCCGAGTGCGGTCATTCGAGACCGCATCCGCCTGCGCGAATTTCCCCGGTGGAACGAGGACGCGAAGCCCGCATGGACCCGCCTTCGCGAACTTTATGCGGGCGCTGCGGCGTCGAGATTTCCCCGGAAACCAAGCAGTTGCTCGAACGCTATTCGCGCGCGCATGGGGTCAAGAAACAGTTCCTGATCGAGAACGCACTCCCTCATCACATCAAGGCACTGGAAGGGCTTCCGGCCAGCGTTATCATTCTGCCGCGTCTCGTTGTGAGCGCAGCCAGCGGCCGTAAGATTGCCGAGTTGGCCAGCAAGAAGCAAAAGCCAACGACCGATCTTGTGGAGCTGATGCGCGGTGGCGATTGAGGTTCGCCTCCATCGAGAGACGGACAACCGGAATTCCTTCCAGTCCGGCGACGAGCAGCTCGACCTCTTTTTCCGCCGATACGCTGGGCAGAACCAGTTCCGCCATCACGTCGGCACCACATACGTAGCGGTTGAGAGTGAAATAATTCTTGGGTTTGCTACCGTGACGGTTGGGCACATAGAGATTGAAACCCTTCCTCCGAGTCTACGAAAGAAGCTGCCCGATTATCCACTTCCGATTCTCAGGCTCGCCCGGCTGGCCGTCGACCGAAACGCCCAAGGAAAGGGTGTCGGGGAGCACCTCATGCGCACCGTGTTTTCGGTCGCGATTGAACTTCGCGAGAAGCTGGGTTGTGTCGGCGGCGTCGTCGACGCGAAGCCTGGAGCCGAGAACTATTATTCGCGTTACGGATTCGTCGAGCTTGAAGTGATCGAGGGAGCGCTCGAGGAGCGTCCAGCGCCGACACCGATGTTCCTACCTGCATCGGCCGTCATCCAAGCTCTTGAGCCCACCCGATCGGCAAAAAAAAATGAAGGACAGAACCAACCTGTCAACTCGCCGATGGCTCGGTCTGCCAGAGCCTTGGCGGCAACGCGAACTGGGTGAACGGCAAAGCTCTGCCTTACGGTTGCTCGGATTCACGAGAGTGTAGTGACAGCGACTGCTCGTACCAGACCGGGATTACGGATGACTGTCGTGCGCGGGAAAAAAATTTGGATGGCTGAGAAGATCACATTCAAGGTTTCCTTTGATGGCAAAACGACGTTACTCAAGCACGAATGGATAG
>JBOHWJ010000494.1:0-3067 GCA_050736495.1 Binataceae bacterium (SeqCode)
TTCACCGGTCGTGATGGCGGCCCCTTCGAGCGACGCCAAATCATCGATATCCCCGATAGTCAGCGCGCGGCCGTCTACGCGCAGCGGCAACTCAAGCATCTGATTGAAGTCGCAATCGTAAAGCCCGCCCTCCCAGCCAACGCTCACGAGCGTGCGGCACATCAGGCCGGCGACCGTGGACGGGTTGAAATGATTCACCAGCAGTCCCATGTACTCGTCGAGACGGCCCCATCGATGCAACTGATCGGCGAAGCGCAGTATCGGCATGTTCGTAATCGTCAGCAGTTGGTTGAATTCGACGCCCAGCTTCGCGCCCAATTCCTCGCGATAACGCGCTTGGAGTTCGGACTGCGGCGGCGGCAGCGCCGGCCCAACCGGATTGTAGACGAGGTCGAGCGTCAACTCGCCGCGTCCATAGCCGATGCGGTTCAGGAGCCGCAACGCGTCGATGCTTTTCTCGAAGACGCCGCGGCCGCGCTGCCGCTCGACATTCTCCGCCGTGTAGCATGGCAGCGAGCAAACCAGCCTCACTCGGTTGGCGCGATAAAACTCCGGCAGCCACTCCATCGCCGGCGCAAACAGCACCGTCAGATTGCAGCGTACGACCACTCGCCGCCCGAGCGCCCGTGACTGCTCAACCAGGAAGCGGAAGTTCGGATTGAGTTCGGGCGCGCCGCCGGTCACGTCGACGGTCTCGATACCGCGGCTGGCCGCGAGCAAGCCGATTACGCGCGCCGCCGTCATCGGCGTCATCATCTCGGTCCGTTTCGGCCCGGCGTCGACGTGACAATGATGACAGGCCTGGTTGCAGAGCTTGCCGACGTTTACCTGGAGCGTGTGCGGCGCCAACCGGCGCAATCGGCCAAGCCGATGATGCGCGAGGGTGTAGTCGAAGCCGGGGGAGCCGGACGACGCGGCGCAGGGGCGCAGGATGCGGTTGGTCTGTGCCATGGTGATAATCTCTCTTAATTGTATCATGGCATGCTCTTCCGTCGTCTGTCAGAGGCAAAAATACGGCCCGGCGTGGGTCCGTTCCGGCGCACCCGGTGCGCCTGTATCATCTATGGCAGCGGCGCCGACGGCATAGTCGCGGCGCCGACTAAGGCGATGCGGCACGAACCCGGAATTCGTCTCGCTTTCTTCTTCGCGGTCTTGTTCGCGATAGCGCTATGGGAAACGCTCGCACCGCGCCGTCGACGCACGACCGGCCGCGCTCTGCGCTGGAGCAGCAATCTTGGCGTGGTCGTGATCGATAGCGTCGTGGCCAGAATGATCGTTCCCGCTGGCGTGGTCGGCTTCGCGCTCTATTGCGAGGCGCACGGATGGGGCCTGTTGCATGCGCTCGGCTCACCGCTATGGCTCGCGGTGACCGTGACCGTCGTGGTGTTGGACCTCGTCGTCTATCTGCAGCACGTGATGTTCCATGCAGTGCCGTTACTGTGGCGGATTCATCGGATGCATCATGCCGATCTCGACTTCGACGTCACCACCGGCGTGCGCTTCCATCCGCTGGAAATACTGATTTCGCTCGGGATCAAGCTCGCCGCGGTGGCGGCGGTGGGTGCGCCGGCGCTCGGCGTGCTGGCTTTCGAGGTGGCGCTCAACGCCACTTCGATGTTCAACCATTCCAATGTCGCGATTCCCGAGGTTGCCGACCGCGCCATCCGGATGATACTGGTCACGCCCGATATGCATCGCGTGCATCATTCGGTGGTGGTGCGCGAGACCAACAGTAATTTTGGCTTCAACCTGCCGTGGTGGGATCGCTTACTCGGGACCTATCGCGCGCAGCCCGCCGCCGGCCATCTGGCGATGACTATCGGGCTTGACGACTTTCGCGACGCGCGCGAACTGCGGCTCGATCGGATGCTGTGGCAGCCGTTGCGCGGCCAACCTGGCGCGTATCCCATCAACGGGTAAATCAATTCCGTTTGGGGTAAATGGATTCCGGCTGAGCCAATGCGTCCGGCTCGAAACTCAATAGCCCTTGGGCAGACGCAGCAGACGCTCCGCGATGATGCTGCGCTGAATCTCCGAGGTTCCCTCTTCGATCGTGTTGCCGCGCGAGCGCAACATTCCGTACTGCCAGCGGCCGCCGTCGACGACGTAATCCGAGCCGCCGGTCAAGGCCGCGCGTGGCCCTTGCAGTGCGAGCGCAAAATCGTTCATGCGCTGGTTAAGCTCGCTCCACAGTACTTTGGATATCGAACCCTCGGGACCGGGCGTGCCTCCACGTTTGAGGCGCGAGAAATTGCGGTAGGCGAGATACTTCATCGACTCGACGTCGACATAAAATTGCGCAAGCTGCTGGCGAATCACGCGCGGGTCGATCGTGGTGGTACCCTCGCGCAGGGCCGTGCGCGCGAGCTCGGCGAGATCATCGAAGGTATTGCGAAAGCGCATTACGGTCGCAAGCGAGAGGGTCGCCCGCTCATTCATCAGGGTGGTCAGCGCGACGCCCCATCCGCCATTCTGCGGCCCGAGCAGGTTTTCGCGCGGCACGTGCACGTCATCGAAGAACATCTGGTTGAACTCGGCCTCGCCGGTCATCTGCTTGAGCGGCTGCACGGTGACGCCGGCGCTATGCATGTCGACTAGCAGGTAGGAGATGCCGCGATGCTTGGGTACCTCCGAATCGGTGCGCACCAGCAGCATGCACCAGTCGGCGAGATGGCCGAGCGAGGTCCAGACTTTCTGGCCGTTGACGATAAATTCGTCACCCTTGAGCACGGCGCGCGTCTGCAAGCTGGCCATGTCGGATCCGGAGGCAGGCTCGGAAAAGCCCTGGCACCAGATTTCTTCGCAGGTAAGAATTTTTTTGATGAAGCGGCGCTTCTGCCCCTCGGTGCCGTGCTCGAGGATAGTCGGCGCGCCCATCGAGAGGCCCAATTCGTTGAGCGGCGCGGGAGCGCGCACGCGTGCCATCTCCTCATTGAAAATCGCGCTCTCGACGATAGTCTTGCCCCGGCCGCCGTATTCCACCGGCCACGAGATACCGAGATAACCGGCCTCGTAGAGCCGGCGCTGCCAGTCGGTGAGGGTGCGCACCGACTCCGGGTCTATCGGC